>JAFMRP010000015.1 GCA_017354095.1 Ktedonobacteraceae bacterium | reverse complement strand
ATGCAGGAGGGCTGGCGCCCTCCTGCATCTCCCGCTTTGTGTC
The DNA here is from genome assembly GCA_017354095.1 of Ktedonobacteraceae bacterium. Taxonomy (GTDB): domain Bacteria; phylum Chloroflexota; class Ktedonobacteria; order Ktedonobacterales; family Ktedonobacteraceae; genus Bu33. The sequence continues at coordinate 18,266 of JAFMRP010000015.1, read as the reverse complement.
ATTCACTATGGGAAGTTGAGGGGATTTTTGTCAAGTGTGAGGGAGATTTTTGGGGAAAATATACCATTTATTTTGTTTTGCAACTGTATAGGGAATGCATTCAGGCTGTATCGAGCGAGGTTATTTTCATACTTTCTGGTATGGGATTGTCTTTTTTTTTGGCATCAATTATAATTACTTCAAATTCACTACTATCGTGTATTATCTCACTGCTATGCTGAATCCCGGGTTAGGAAGGTTGGCATACAGAGATGCCTCGTCCATCTAAGCATGTTTCTCCTGATACGCTAGGAGGGCGCATTCGCGCGGCGCGTGAGCGCTTGCATCTCTCATTGGCGGAGGTTGCCGGCGGCCACTATAGTCCGAGCCTTATATCGCAGATTGAGCGAAATCGTATTGAGCCTTCGCAAGAAAGTTTGAGCTTTCTGGCAAAGCGATTAAAACTGCCGCTGGAAGATCTACAGATTCTAGTTCAGCAGAATCGGAGCAGTGATTTACAGTCAAATGGCAGCGATTCTTACGCTGCGCTGCTGGTGAATGCGACTCAACTGTTAGCGAATAATGAGATCTGTCATGCTTTAACGGCGCTGAAGGAGTTGTTCATTCCTGACATTCCGCCATCACTGCGCTGGCGGCTGATGGCATTGCGTGGACACTGCTATTTCGCGCTGAGAAAATTCTTCAAGGCGGAGCAGGACTTTGCCTATGCTGTATGCGAGCGGCCAGAGCCGAGCTGCATACCGGCAGAGCAGCGGCATGATCTTCTGCTCCTGCACCTGCACCTGGCGGAGACGTATCGCGAGTTGCGGCAGCCAGATGACGCGCTGGAACAATATTATCTCACCCTCACCATGATGAACAGCGACACGCCCTCTGGTTATGTTGCCGAGGCGAACTGGGGAATAGCAGTTATCCTGCTGGCGCAAATCAAGCGATTTCCACTTTTAGAGGAGCCGCTGTACCGTTCCAAGCTCCTGGTCGCGCTTGAATATGCAGAAAATGCTCGTTTCCTCTATCGCTCGATTGGTGAGCGTTTCCAGACGATGCTCGTAACCTGCCAGATAGCGGAGATTGAGCAGTGGCTCGGTAATATAGAGAAGGCCAGAGTCTATCTGCAAGAGGTGCTTTCCCGCCAGCCTGTTCCTGGCGATGAGAGCGCAACCGGGATTGAAGAGAAACGTATGCAACAGAGGGAGGCAAATGTGCATTCTACGGCGGCCTGTAGGCTGGCCGAGATAGAGTTGGAGGCTGGCAATCATAGCTTGGCGCGCCAGTGGGTAGAGTTTGCATTGGAAGCCAGTAAGCGTGGTTACAAGATCCGGCGCGCCCAGGCCTATTCTACACTGAGCCGTATACTGGAGGCCATTGATCCTAGAGATCCGGCAGTCGAGGAGGCGCTGCGCAGGACGACCAACGAGCTAGCGGACACAGATCGGATCGCCGCACGGATCAGTGCGCATGTGCGCCTGGGCCGCCATTTGCTGAAAGTGGGGAAAACCGAGGAGGGGGAGGTAGAGTTGGAGCAGGCTCGTCTACTTTCGGATATAGTATCGGCGCATGATAACAGCCTGATGGAAGAAGTTGGCAGCGTTCTCGAAGCGGAACGAAAAAGCGTGTTTGCAGTCTCGCCCTCCCATGAAGAGGAGGATACATGTTCGAGCCGGGAAGATCAGGTGCCTCTTCACTAAGTTTGTAGTAGAATATTACGAGAGGAGGGCGGCCGAGCATGGCAACAAAATCTATTACCGGTCAGTACGAATGCGAGCACCAATCGGGCGTGGGGATGGATTACTTTACGTCACGCGTTGATCGCCTGGTGCTTCATCCTGATGGGCGATTTACGCTCACCGTCCAGGATCGCAGCCGCCTGGCGAACGCGGCCCAATCGCTGGTCAAGGGGCAGCAGGCCTCAATGGCGGTTCCGGAGACAAAGCATGAGGGGCGTTACACATACGAGGGTGATGAGCTGGGTCTCTACTTTGATAATGGGGGATATGAGCCGGGCAAAGTTTCCTGGAATGGCGATGGTGTGCAACTGGGTCCGAATTTCTTCCGCAAGGTAGCCGATTCAACGCTATTACCACCTACGCATCGCCTGAAAAAAGATATGGATGATATCGCGAAGGGCCTCAAAATTGCCAGTACTCTGGGGGGCATAGCGGCCAGGGCGGTTAAGACCATTCAGGGTACGATGCAGCCGAGCCAGAACACATCGACCGGAGGGCAGCCACAATCGACTTCACCAGCGTCCTCACCAGCCGTGCAGCAGTCCCAGCCTCCCAGGCAGGAGCCACCTACCACACCACCACCGGCACAGCCAGCAGCGGCGGTTCCACCGCAGCCGGAAGCGCGTTTTTGTGATCAGTGCGGAGCCCGGATGAGGCCGGGCAAGCGGTTCTGTAACAATTGTGGAGCGCGCCTGCCGTGAGAGGGTACCTTAAGGGTGCGGGGTGTTTTTGATGAGATATTCGTAGGCGGCGATGACGCGCTGCATCTGGCGTGGGTCGCCGCCGCGATCGGGATGGTAGCGTTTGGCGAGCGCGCGGTAGCGCCGTTTGATCTGCTGTGGTGTCGCGTTGGGTGGCAGGCCAAGCACAGCCAGGGCCTGCTGACGTTCAATGATGGGCCGGGCAACACTGTTACGCCAGAGGTGGCGCACGCTCAGGCGTACAACATCCCAGAGCAGCGAAGCCAGCGATTTTGGGGGCTGTGAACGCATTCTTCCTTCTTCCACCAGTTTGATTCTTCTCTATCTATATTACAACAGACATCTTGATGGTGAAGCGCAAAAAGGTCCTCATGCGTGAATTCCTTGGGCATCATTCACGGGTCTTCTTTATTGAAAGGGAGAGCGCATAATGGAGGAGCGGTCATCTAAGGAGAGCTCGAAGCATGTCACGCCCGCTGAGATAGTAGGGAACATCAAAGAGGAAACAAAACCGCTGCGGGCGTTTTTTCAGAAATTTATGAACGATTGGTCTATGAACTTCGCAGCGGCACTGGCCTATAATCTGCTGACAGCCATGTTCCCCATCGCGGTAGCGCTGCTTGCCGTGGTGGGGCTATTTCTCTCTAACCAGGCTGACCTGCATCAATTCGCTGAACGATTGGTGAGTATTCTGCCCTCCCAGGTGAACAATCCCCGTGGTACGGACCTGATAGCCAGCATTTTTCAACAACTGGCAAAACTATCTGGTGTGCTAGGCATTATCGCTTTTTTGACGGCATTCTTCGGAGGTTCACGCCTCTTTATCGCAATGGAAAACTACTTCTCGATCATCTATCGTCTCAGGCCACGCCCCTTTCTGCGCCAGAACATGATGGCCTTCTGTATGCTGGCTATCTTCATCGTACTGGTACCATTGATGGTTTTTATCGCAAGCTTCCCATCCGTTATCCTGGCCTTCCTCGCCAGTAACCCGACGTTGAAGAGCATCCCCTTCTTCAGCGCAGTGGCTTCGAATCCTGTCGTCACGTACCTGGCGACCTTCATCAGCGGCTGGTTGATCGGTTGGATATTTTTCCAGGTCATCTATATGGTTGTTCCTAACCAGCATATTAGCCTGCGTAACAGTTGGTTGGGAGCGGTCATTGCAGCGCTAGCACTTCAGATCTACCTGGCACTTTTCAGCTGGTACGCCACGCATTTCATGAGCAGCTATGCCGAACAGGTGGGTTTCGCGCTCATTTTGCTGACATTTTTCTACTACTTCGCGGTTATTCTGCTGCTTGGAGCTGAAGTCAATGCTTTTTTCTCTGAGCATGTCCGTCCTCTGCCTGATAACATTGCGACCGTGGTCAGTACAGTGGGCAGCGACTCAGATCGTGGATTGGTGTAAAACGACATAGTTGAATTTCTTGACGCAATGCGCATTGATCTGCTACACTGAGACGAAATTAGACAAGATGCCTCTTTCTGTCGATTGAACGGAAAATTCACGTTGACATTCACCATTCGCTATGTTAATTCATGTCTGAACCGATCATCCACAAGAGGTTAAGAGTATGCCGAGTGAGGGTCCATTGTCGTTATCTCAAAGCGAGCAGGAAAACCAGCGATTGCAAAAGGCACTGCGAGAAAGTGAGATTCTGCGTGAGCTCTCGGAACTGCTGGCCTCTTCGCTGGATACGACCCACATCCTCCAGGTACTCGTCAAACGTGTGACCGAAGTATGTGATGTTGGGCGCTGTACCGTCTGGCTGCTCGACGAGTCGCACACGCGTTTCCACCCAGCATCTTACCATGTTAACGCGCCACATCTGAAAATGCTGGATATCCAGAACGCCGACCGGGTCTGGCGCAGTACCACCCTGCTGTTTCAGAGTCCGGTTATTCACCGCTTACTGGAAAAGCAAGGTATCTTGCCTGTTAAAGATCTGACCAGGGAGAAGAGCCTGCGCCTGATCGCTGAGAAATTTCTGGTGCGCTCAATTCTGATTGTCGCGCTGCTGCGGGAGCAGCGTATAGTGGGAATGATGTCACTGGATAATCCGGGCCGTCTCACGACCTTCAGTGCAGAGCAGGTACAGATGGCGCGAGCGATCGGACAACAGGCGGCAGTTGCAATTGACAACGCGCGGCTCTACCAGCAGGCCCAGGAAGAAAAAAAGCGTGCCGAACGACTGATCGGCAGGGCACAATCGATTTACCAGGTAGCAATGGCGGTCAACTCCGACAAAGATCTGCCCGAGGTGCTTGAGATCGCCGCCCGGCAACTGGTGCGAGGTCTGGGAGCCGATGGCGCTACAATAGCTCTGATTGAGGGCGATACGCTCTCGGTAGTAAGGACAACCAGGCTGCCCACGCTATTAGATGATACACGGGAGCAGTACATTATTCCCGGTTTGAATGATCTGCCGCACTGCCTGCATGCCGCGGAGGAGCGTCGTCCCCAGTTTGTGAAGGCCAGCGATGTGGAAGGTATCGAGCATACGTGGTATCGCCAGATCGGCCTGGAAGACGCCTTGATTGTGCCATTGATGGCCGGACCACCGCATCGTGACGAACAGAAGGCATCGGGGGCAGGGGTGATTGATGATATCTCGTGCGTTGGTTTTGCCTTTGCCACCTATGCACAGGGACAGGGGGAGCCAACACCTGGTCATTACGCTTTCGCGCAGGACATCGCGGCCCAGTGCGCGCTCGCCATTAACAAAGCCAACTTATGGGCGAGAGCGAACGAGGCAGCGCGGCTGGCTACTGAGCGAGCCACAACCCTGGACGCGGTCTTTAACGCGATGACCGAGGGTATTATCGTGCTTGACCTCGAAGGGAACGTGATTGTCACCAACAATACCGCGGCCTATTTCATTGGCGTACCCAGGCTTACGGAGAAGCCGCTATCAACCTTCTTGCAGGAGCATCCCACATTTAACCTGCGTGGGCGACCGATCCCCCCTGAAGAGTTTCCACTCTCGCGGGCGTTGCGTGGTGAGAATGTGCGTGGCGAGCGTTTCATCACCCGGCGCGCCGATGGTTCGGAGCGGCACCTGGAAGTTAATATTGTCCCGATGTTCGATAGTGGGGGGTACAAGATCGGTCTCGTCTGTGCCTTCCGCGATATCTCTGAGCAGATGCGGGTAGAGCAGCGGATCAGGCGAGCGCTGGACACCATGTTGCACGCAGCCGAGGTCATTTCCGGCCTCAGCGACACCGCGGAAATCATGCGCAGCGTGTTATCTATGGCGTTAAACGCCATTGGTGGCGCGCGCGGCGCCGTGCAGCTCTACAACCCGGAGCAGCAGATCTTCATACCGATGCTTTCCATAGGCTTCAGCGAGGAAGAGGAGACGCAATGGCTCCAGGAGCAACTGTGCTGGCTTACTCCTGAAAAGGAGCACTACACCGGATTTCGCGAGCAACTGCTCCAGGGGCATGCCACACTGATCAGCGCAGAGCACTGTCCCGAGCCGGCTGCGATTTCATATCAAACGATGATTCTGGCAGTGCCGATCACCCATAACAAGCGGCTGCTGGGCGTGCTGCTACTGGATCACTCGACAGGCGCGGCCACGCAGAAAGCGTCAACGTCGCGTTTCCACTTCAGGCGAGATTTCAGTATCTGGGATATTGCCGTTGCCGAGGGCATCGCCCAGTTTGCCGGGCTGGCGATTGAGCAAGCCCGCTGGCGGCAGGAAGCGGAGATTGCATCGAGCAATGAGGCCACGATGCGTGAATCGAACGCGCTCAAAGACGAGTTTCTGGCCATTACTGCGCATGATTTTCGTACGCCGCTGAGCATCATCCTGGGTCATGGGCAGATGATGATGCGCAACCTGAAGAAAAGCAAAGACCTCGCGCCAGAGATACTGGAAAAGCTCTATGACAGTCTCAGCAATATTGAAATGCAGACCCACCACCTGACCAACATTGTCAACACGTTTCTTGAAGTCACCCTGCTCAATCGAGGGCAGATCACACTCACCCTGGAAGAAGTTGATCTGGAAGAAATCGTGCAGCAGGCGGTGGGAGGTCACCGCACCACCTCTCTGCTGCATCAGATCAGCTACCAGATTGAAGAGGCAGAGCAGCCATATATCCTGCGGGGAGATCAGGCACGCATCCGGCAGGCTCTTGGCAATCTGCTCCAGAATGCGATAAAATACAGTCCACAAGGGGGGCCAGTCACGATTTCGCTCAGGCAGATCATCGATGGAGAGGGCCGTGCCTGCGCCGAGGTGCAGGTGCAAGACAAGGGCATCGGAGTGCCGGTGGAGGTGCAGTCGAGGCTCTTTGAGCGCTTCTATCGCGCACCCAACAGTAGCGGCAGCCAGGAGCGGGGAGCGGGGCTGGGCCTGTATGTTGTGGCGGAATTTCTGCGCCTGCACGGTGGGAATATCTGGGTGGAGAGTAGTGGTATTGAGGGTGAAGGCAGTTGTTTTATCTTCACGCTGCCCTTGCTACTTCCAGTATCCTCAGATATTGCAGTATCCTCAGATGGATCGACAGACGAATACAACAGCCATCACTCTCCATCTGAGGGAGAATACCAGGCAGAACCGCAAAAGTCAAGCGATATTGCACGAGAAAGTAACGATAGTGACAACGAAGGAACAGGAGCTGCGTAGCTGGCTGCTCAAGCTGGCCGAGGAGACGATTGAGCGAGAGGGGTGCAAGGACGGCTCCCATGACTATGATCATGTTGTGCGGGTGCTGGCGCTGGCCGAGACGCTGCAGGCACGCGAGGGAGGAGAGCGGAAGATCATATGGGCCGCGGCTGCGCTGCATGACATTGGACAGGAGCGCGAGCGGCTGCATGGCGGAGACCACGCACTGATAGGGGCTGATATGGCTGGAGAGTTGCTGTCTGGCTCTATGTTTCCGCAGGAGGCCATACCGGTGGTGCAGCAGGCTATTCGCGAACACCGGCTGACCGGCGGCGTCGCTCCAAGCACACTGGAAGGGCGCATACTCTATGACGCGGATAAGCTTGATTGCCTGGGGGCGATTGGTATTGGGCGGCTCTACTGCATTACCGGGCGCTACAATCAAAAGGTCTATTCGACGCTACCGGAGGGCATTACCAGGCCGGTTGAGTCGGATGTTGTGCGCCAGCTGCGCCGACGGCCTGATTACTCACCAAGTATCGAGTTTCAGCTGCTATTTGGTGATATGCCAGGCAAAATGACGACTGAGACGGGGCGCGCCCTGGCTCACACGCGTTACGAGTATATGGTCGAATTTTTCAAGCGCTTGCAGATGGAGGCTGCAGGCGAGCTTTAGCTTTGCTCGCCTGTCAGAATAGCGTAGTTGAACGTAGCCCTGGCCTCAGCTGGGGCAGTCAGGTGAACGGTAAAGCCCGATTGTGGGAGCAACGAGACATATTGCACGACGATAGGTCCAGGATTAGCGGTCAGTGTCACCAGGACCAGGCTTGAGCTGGACACGTGATCGTTCGGGATGGTCACCTCGCGCTGTCCAACATTGAACACGCCGCTGCCAGTCAGGAACGGCGCAGCCTGGGCCGGCAATTCCAGTGGACGAATGGCTTCGTTTGCGGATGAGGGTGCTGCAGGCACGTCCTGAGCGGGCGATGCTTCGTGTGTACCGATCGTCTCAACCTGCTGCGGTATTGTGACGGTAGGAATTGCACTTAGCGTGGTGCGCTGCCCATCTTCTTTCTCCTTTGCATTCGCGGCGACATCAAGTGCTGACACTCGTGGTGTAACGGGTCTGGGCACGGCAGGAACGGGAGCTGTTTGCAGGTGTACCTTCGTCGTGCGGCCAGCCAGGCGCTGTCGATGGCGTCCCAGGCGCATCGGGGCAACGGGAGGAGAGCCGACCACCAGCGGGGAAGGAGCCTGTTGATTGGACCGTTCCGCTGGTTTTTGTGGTTCCGCTGGCTCAGGCGGGGTAGCGAGCGGTGTATTTTCTGGCTGCTGCTCGGAGGCGGGTATTTCCGCGGAGGGTGAGTTCGCTGCCTGATCGTTTGTTTCCAGGGGTATATCGGGAGGCAGGAGCGAGACTTCATCGCGCTGCCGCGAGAGGAGCTGGCTCTCATCAGAGGAGGGTGGCGGTAGGGTTGGGAAGGGATGCGTTCCCGTACCCAAAATGGCCAGGGATGAGGTCAGACGGCGGGCGAAGCGTGCCAGAAACCCACGTGTCTGCTGTGATGGGGTGGCGGGTAGCTCCACCGTTTCGGGCACCTTCAGTTTGCGTGTTGAGCGATCATCAGGATCATCCAGTCTGATCACCGGCATGGGCCTGGATTGCAGGCTCAGGCGAGGCGGTATAAGCGATTTCCCCTGTGCCGTAGCATGTTCTTCACGTGCCTCATCCTCTTCCTGATCTTGTTCATCATGCATCGTGGCCTCTACTGAGGCAGAGAAGTCCTGCCGTTCGCGCGCGAAGCGCGAGTGCCACAGAGATTGATCTTGTTCGTTATGTTCTTCAGGTAAAGCCATAAGAACTCCCAAGGCGATTAGTATCCAGCCAGGTTGAAACACTCAGACGCAGTATAGCATATCATGCGGCAAGGGGAACAATGATAGCACATTTGGATAAAGCACGACAGTACCATGGAGTAGATCATCTGGCATCACGCAACAGTAGTACTAACGGGTGATTAGGAATTCTGGTCAAAGAAGTCCGTCAATCTTGAAAGTTTATTCAGAAGAGGCTACAATAAGTCCCTGATCAGTTTTGATCGATAGGGGCGATTCATATTTCACCTGCAAGACAGGGAAGGGTCGTCAACTTATTTTAACGTTATCAGGATGGTGATGAATGAAACTTAACGGAACCCACAAGTTCAAAGCGTCCAGTGCAGAGGTTTTTAACGCCATTCTCAATCCAGAGGTGTTGAAAGCCAGCATTCCTGGGTGTGAGTCCGTGACATATCTGGATCAGAAGAGCATCCAGGCCAATATTACTACACCGTTGCCTGGTCTGCGTGGTCCTTACACTGTCGTGATCAATATTGTGAACGCGCAGGCGCCTAATAGCCTGGAGCTTCAGGTGAAGCAGAACGGCAGGCCTGGCTCGGTGGATGCCATAAGTCAGATCCAGCTTGCGGATGAGTCTGATGGTGCGCTGTTGAGCTATGACGCCAGCGCCGAGTTGTCTGGTGCGATTGCTGTTGCCAACAACCCTGTCGGGCAGGGCATCACCAAGAGCGCGCTTGGTTCATTCTTCAAGAATCTGGATAATGCCATTAGCAAGTAGCGTTACAGGTTTAGTCACGAGGTCCGCGAGGTCAGTACTCGCGGACCTTTTGCGTGTGTCTATGGTGGAGCGAGCTGGCCACCCGCAAGGGGTAGCCTTACATTTCTGGAGGGGTAGGTGGTGATCTATGTGATTGTGTATTTGATGGGTATAGGTGACAGATCGCTGGCGTCTATGCGGAGAATAGCTGAGACCATATATTCCTGAGGGAGTATCAAAGCGCCATCGCGCTCGATCAGCCAGTTGGAAAGCAGGGCATGTAGTTCGGCCCGTGTAGCGTCGTTGTTGGGGAGGATGAGTTGTTCAAGCTGTTCTTCAACGGCTATATCCAGCGAGGGGTAGCGCAGGCTCTGTGGAGCGCGCACGATCTCGGCATGGGCATAGACGCCCATTTCATAGAGCACGTCCAGCGCGTGGATATAGCTGGGTGACAGGTAACGCGGCTCGGCGTGAAAATGGCGCCAGAGATCGGATGTCAGTTCGTCAAAATGCTGGCCGCGCATGTAGATGAAACAGGTGTGCAGCGTGGCATGCAGCAGTTTGGAAAGGAAGGGGACAATGTCGCGGATCGGGTAGAGCACGTGGCTGCAGATTACCAGATCGGCCTGTACATCGTCGGGGGCGGTCTCCCATCCAGTCTGAATATAGGTGATATTGGAGAGGTGGCGCGCTGCTGCATCCTGACGCAGGTAGCCAAGCATTGAGGCATTCGGCTCCACAACGGTCACCTGTTGTGCTAGCTCGGCCAGGGGCAGGGAAAAGCGCCCGGTGCCGGCGCCTACATCCAGGACACGCATGCCCGGATTGAGCGCTTCACGCAGGCGCAGATAGAAGGGATCGCTGGTCGTAAGATCTTTTGTCGCGCGGTGGAAGCCACGCGCCCGTCGATCCCAAAAATCAGCGCTGTCGCGTCCCAGATGGGCATAGGCGGTATCCATCTGGTGTGCACGCGCGTCGATCATTGATTGCCAGCGTTCAAGAGCGCTCAGCATACTGTTAGCCCCCAGTCTCTCACTCGTGCAGGTTAGTCAGTGCCCTCGGCGGTATCGGCTGTTTGTAATTTACTTTTGAGGCAGGCAAAAAACTGGTTGGTGAGCTTCTCAGCGGTGCCATTAAGCAGGCGTGCGCCAATGCTGGCAATGGTGCCGCTGACCGCGACCTCGGCGCTCCAATCCATTTCTGTATGTTCAGCATCCACAACGACCAGGTTCATTCTCCCGGAAAGCTCAACGGCGCTGCCGGGAGCCTTGCCGCGGGCTTTGACGACCATCAGTTCAGGTTCCTGCATCTCTGGCCGCGTGACATCCAGTGTAAATTTCGCGTTGACCGGCCCAGCTTTGACGCCGAGCACCGCCTTCCAATGCTCGGTCCCCAGTTCTTCCAGGCTCTGGAAACCTGGAGCGCAGGCAGCAACTTTATTGACATCCATTAAGTACGCCCACACCTTATCAACGGGTGCCGTGATAGTCTGCTTCCCTGAAAAATCCATGGCGACTGCCTTTCTATACTATACGAAAATATCGAGTGGATAATGATACTCCCAGTGCGAGAGGCTCGCACACATGTTGATCTGATCGGGAGCTCCTATTTACTATTATGATATCACAGACACGAGCAGCAAGCGGCAGCCTGGCTGTTCCTTTGAGCTGGATTGACACTGCGCGACGCAAAGCGTCATAATAAACACAGGAAGCGAGCTGCTTCTTGAATATAAGAAAAGTGGTGTTATTGTTTGTATGAACACGGTTTACCTGGTACGTCACGGTGAGAATACCGCCAATCTGACACATGAATTTTCCTACAAAGTTATTGATTATTCGCTCACGCCCAAAGGCGTTTTACAGGCGCAGCAGACGGCGGAGTTTTTTAAAGATAAAGCTATTGATGAAATTTATGCCTCACCATTGAAGAGGGCGCACGAAACAGCCAATATCATCGGTCAGGCGGTGCGGCTGTCTGTCACAACCATGGAGCAATTGCGCGAGGTCAATGTAGGTGATCTGGAGTTGCAGCCGCCGACCGAAGAGAACTGGATACGACATAACACTATCATCTCCGGCTGGTTAACGAATCGGCCCGAGGTGTCTTTTCCCAACGGAGAGAATTATCCTCAGCTGCTGCAGCGCTGGCGCAGTGCTCTGAGCCAGATCTTAGAGGGGAAAAGCGGGAAAAATATCGTGATTGTCGCTCATGGTGGCATCTTTACCATCCCGCTGCGCGACATCTGTAGCAATGTGAGCTTAGAGACAACGATACGGAAGACACAGAACAATAATTGCTCCGTCACCATCGTCGAACTGGAGATGCAAGATGGGCTGCCTACGGGTACGCTGCGAGACTGGGCATTGTGTACGCATCTTACAGGTGAAGCGGCCAACTTTGTCGCGGGCAACCCCTATCCAAAGCATTATGAGTAATGGGCACCTGAGTCGTGCCCCGCTATTCTATAGTGGTTGGCTGATTGCTATTTTGCGCTATTTGAGCGGGCTGATGGCTGGAGCTCAGGCGTGTTGCCAGCCAGTTTCCCAAGCGCCGTACAGCAGGTGAGATGACGACGAGCAGCAGCCAGCTATAAAACATATCTGATGGATTAGCAAGAACAAAGAGCAGGAGCAGGGAAAGGCAGAAAAAGATTGGTACAGCCAGCAGGCTGACGGAGCGAGAAATAATCAGATACTGATCGAGATCCGCATCTACCAGCCTATGCTTCCATGCTGCATAGATCCAGAGCAAAAAGGCTGAGAAGCCGCACCCAGCCAGTTCTAGCGCATAAAAAATAACAGCCTCGGGATGATCTCCAGACCCAACCACAACGCTGAAGGCTACGGGAAAGAAGACGACGAAAGCCAGGTACAGGAATGTCAGCCAGGTAAAAATGCCATCCTGGCGTTTTACAAGACTCATCAAGTGGCGGTGGCCGATCCAATAACCGGCGATAACGGCAAAGGTCACCAGACAGATGATGCCTTTACTCAACAGCTCCTGGAGAGCGGCGGAAAAATCCTTCACCCCCTCGGGTAGCCGGACATCCAACACCAGCAGCGTCATAGCAATGGCGAATACGCCATCGCAGAGCATGATCAGGCGTTCAAAGGCTGGTGTTTTCTCTTCTATGATCCATGCTCTGCGTGAATTTTCCAGGGCATTCATGATCTGTGCTTTGTGTGACTTTTCTGGGGTATCCATGCAATATACTCCATACATAAATATTATCAATTAAGCGTAATGAGCAGGGGTTTATGCTTTGGCAGCGGAGCCAGTCCAGTGATCATATTGCATATGGCGGGCCGTCTCTGCTGCCTGTGCATCGCCGAGCAGCCTGGCAACAACATAGAGCGACATATCGATGCCGGCTGATACGCCAGCGGACAGAATAATCTTGTCATTATCGACGTAGCGTGCTGTGGGGCGCAGTTCCGTTGCAGGAGCCACGTTCTTCAATTCATCCATCGCGGCCCAGTGGGTTGTCGCAGCAAGGCCTGTGAGCAGGTCCGCTTTTGCCAGCAGCAGGGCGCCAGTGCAGACCGAGAGTAGCAATTCGACGCGTTCAGCCTGCTCTCTGATCCAGGCAAGCAGGGATTCGTTATGCATCTGCTGGCGCGTGCCATAGCCGCCTGGTACCAGCAGGATATCGGGAGGTGGGCAATTGTAGATGGTGAAGTTTGGATTGACGCTCAGGCCATTGCGGGCCAGGACTGGTCCTGCCTGTTCGGAGACGGTATACACGGAAAAGGGGGGATCTCCCTCTGCGCGCCGTCCCGTCACCCCAAAGACTTCAAAGGGGCCACAGAAATCGAGGACTTCTACCTGGTCAAAAATCAAGATAGCGACATTTCTGGTCATGAGATATACACTCCTTGCCAACATTGTTGCTACACCCGGCAGAAGACGGCCTTCAGATAGGACGTCTCGGGCATCGCCAGGTTGATAGGGTGGTCAAAGCCGTGAGTATAGCTTTCAAGCAGTTGTACCGGGCGGCCCAGACGTTGTGCGCACAACGCAATGGTGCCCAGCAGATCATCCATACGCACTGTGCCTGAGCAGGAGCAGGAGAGTAGCACGCCGCCGGGGCGCAGCACCTGCATGCCCAGGGTATTCAAGCGGCGATAGGCTTTGAGCGCCTGTGAGCGTGCTGCTTCATTTTTGGCGAACGCGGGTGGGTCCAGCACCACCACATCGAAGAGTTCGCCCCGGCGCTGCGCCTCCTCCAGGTAATCGAAGACATCGGCAACGCGAAACTCGTGGGCATCGGGATCCAGGCCATTGAGGGTGAAGTGCTGGCGAGCCGCCTCGATGGCCGGAGCCGAGATATCGACACTGGTCACATGTGTATCGGGGCTGGCCAGAGCAGCGTAGAGTGAGAAGCCGCCGGTATAGCAGAAGCAATTCAGCACACGACTGCCGCGTGCGTATTTGCGCAGAGCTGCGCGTTTATCGCGTTGATCAAGAAAAAAGCCTGTTTTCTGGCCCTGCCAGGGATCGACCAGGAACTGGACATTGTTTTCGCGGATGGGGACCTGCAGTGGTACAACGCCCGCCACTACATCTGGCTTCTCGATCGCCAGTCCTTCGCGGCGGCGGGCCTGGCCGTCATTGCGCAGCAGCAGGCCATGCGCCCCGGTCTCTTGCATCAGCGCATCGACCAGCAGGGGACGCAGGCGATCCATGCCCGCGGTATGGATCTGCGCAACGAGGATATCAGCGAAGAAGTCCACCACCAGACCTGGCAGGCCATCGCCCTCCGCGTTCACCAGGCGGTAGGCGTTGGTCTGCTCGGGATCAAAGGCCAGGCGTAGTTCCATAGCGGAGCGAATGCGGCGGCAGAAAAACTCCAGGTCTATGGCTTCATCGGGATGGCGCGTCAGGATGCGGATAGCGATGTCGGTACGCGGGTTATAGTAGCCGCGAGCCACGAACTGGCCTGTCGCCGACTTTACATCGACCAGTCCTCCTTCTTCTATCCAGTGTGGCGGCTGCTGTAGAGCCCCGGAGAAAATCCACAGATGCCCGCTGAGCAGGCTATCTTCTCGATGCGGTTTTAGGCTGGCGGTAGGGTAACGGACCTGCGACACAATACCACTTGCTCCCGTTGCTAGGATGTGCTCATGGACTGATTATATCATGCGCGAGCCGAACGGCATATCCCGGAATGTCTGGTGCGGGATAGATCAGAGAGCATAGATGGGACGTTGCAGGAAGAGAATAGGGAAGATGAAGGGGCTGGAAAGTAATGCCGGCCCCTTCGTAGATTATTGCTGTTTTTGCAATCTGATAGCAGCGATTACCGGGTCTGTGTGGTGTTCAGACATACGAATTTCAGCTTTTCTCAGATTGTATGCGCTATTGATGAGTGCGATGTGGGTATAGGCCTGGGGATAATTGCCCAGAGCCACGTCATTATGTGAATCGATCTCTTCAGAGAAGAGGCCAAGGCGACCAGCATACCGCAACAGGCGCTCGAAAAGCGCACGAGCCTCCACCACGCGTCCCTGCATCGCCAGATTATCAATCAGCCAGAAAGTGCAGATGGCAAAAGTGCCTTCTGAGCCGGCAAGCCCATCGTCGGTATCGCCAGTTCGATAGCGAAAGACGAAACCATGGGAGTCGGTCAGATTCTCCATGATACGATCAACCGTTGAACGCATACGTGGATCATCTGGTGCGATAAAGCCCACCAAGGGCAGCAGCAGATTGGAGGCATCCAACACCGAGTCGCCGTAGGACTGTGTAAATGCACCAATTGTTGTATCGTAGCCATTGATCAGGATATCGGCTCGGATATGGTCGCGTGTCATGCGCCAGCGGGGGAGATCCGCATCGAGGCCGAGCTGTTCAGCGGCACGAATACCACGATCGAGGGCGACCCAGCACATCACCTTGGAATAAACGAAGTGTCGTAGTTCGCCGCGCACCTCCCAGATGCCGCAGTCGGGCTCCTGCCAATGAGCGCAGACGTGCTCCACCAGTGAGCGCATCATTTGCCACAGGGGACCTTCAAGCTGCTCGCCATAGCGTTCGAAGCCACCCTGGCGGCGATAGAGATGAATGCAATCTAATACTTCGCCAAAGACATCCATCTGATTCTGCCGAGCCGCGTCGTTGCCGATACGAACCGGCTGTGAGCCGCAATAGCCACTAAGGTGAGCCAGAGTTTTTTCGGGCAGTTGGCGTTCACCGCGAATGCCATACATAATCTGCAGGTCTTCGCCATCGGCATAGGCAAGATTGCGAAGCCAGCGGATAAAGGCGCGTGACTCGTCGGTGAAGCCGAGCACATTCAGGGCATAGAGCGTGAAGGTCGCATCTCGCAGCCAGGTATAGCGATAATCCCAGTTGCGAAGTCCGCCCATCTCCTCTGGGAGGGAGGTAGTTGGAGCGGCCACAATAGCGCCAGTTGGTGCATAGGTCATCATTTTGAGAACGAGAGCGCTCCGTTGCACCCAGTCGACATAAGGGCCAGTGTAGGAACACTGGGAGATCCAGGTTCGCCAGCAATGCAAGGTACGAGCCAGTTCTGCATCAAAATTGCGCTCATGCAGTTCCTCTTCCACCAGGCGGCGAGCGGCACGAGCAGTTCGCCCCATGCCGACAACAAAGAGTAGACGTTCACCTTCACTCAGGGTCACATTAGCGACGATGGAGTGATGTGTGTCCTCCGCGTCATCGGTCACGTGCATAGAGAACGAAGGTAACAGGTGTGAGCCTATAATGGCGAGGGCAACATTCTGTTCCCCGGAAATGTATGCTCCTCTGTCAGGAACCAGGGTAATCTCACTGGGCGCCGCGGCATAACTTGGCGTCACTTTGAGTGTCATGGTCACAGGCAGCTCACCATGCGTGCATTCGACAATGCGTACAAGGCAATGGCAGGAGCCATCCTCACGAGTCCAGGTGTTGTTGTTCAGGCCACGATAGGGCCAGGCGCTCAAAGTTTCCACGGGCATAAAGTCGGTGAGCACGATCTCACCCTCTGTGCTGGCAAAGCGTGTTTGCAGCACATTGCTGCCGCGCAGATAACGTTGGGAGCCGGGAATCGTTTCTGCCGTTGGAGAGAGCTGGAAGTAGCCACCACGTTCTACATCCAGGAGACGGCAAAAGATAGCAGAGCTATCAAAGTCCGGCAGACATCCCCAGTCTACGGACCCATCCGGTGATATCAGCACCGTTGAATGACAATCACCGATCACGCCGTACGAATTAATCGGCTGATAGGTACGATTGAGCTGTTTCGTCCCAACCATTTAACAACACTCTCTTCAAAACTGGATCTACAACTTCCTTAGTGCCCCCTTAAAGAACCTTAAAGGTGCCTTAGAGGACTTCCGTATATCCTGAAATAACGCAGGACTGAAAGGGATAGTAACAACATTGAGAGGATCTTTTTCTAAATTGCTCCCCCGCGATTGCCACCTTCTATTAAGAGATAACAATCCAATGATGCTTACTATTCTAGACGATAAATTTCTCCTATGGCTGACAGTGAGTACCAATTTGCTAGCGCCATCTCACCATGTCATCTCTACAGCATATTCCATTATACATCAACTTTCCATCACAGATCGTTCGCAGTACCAGGAGAGGTGTTGACAAAGGATAGTTTCCCTTCTGTTGTGTGGACTAACACGGCTTCACAAGGGAGGTTGGTGGCTGAAGCAACCGATGCACTGCGGCGATATTTCAAATTAATTATAGGAAAATTTACCTATCTTTTGACTATTTATAATTAAACTAAGCCTTCCTAACCAGTTTTTCATCATTTTTCGCTCACTTCACGGATTCGCTATAGAAACAAAAACTCGTAAGGTATTTGGTTCCTATCTGTATACTCGAAATAGAAACCGACTTGAAAAGACTATGGCATATACATAAACCGTAGTCTTCTTCTAGAAAATTTCGGGTATAACTCTCAAATTTTTGAGTTAGGACGAAGGAGCTTTACGATGATTACACCTGATCCGAAAAAATTCTCTCTGCACCGTTTGAGCATCCTGACAGGCTCAGCCATTGCCTGCCTGTCTCTGGCAGTAGGTTTTAGCGCTGCGGGCGCGATTCCAGCACATGCGCAGCATTCACACAGCTCGCATGTCAACTCGCATGGCGGCTGGTGGGGTTTCGACGATGATGACGAGGATTGCAACGACTGCAATGATTGCTGCTGCCAAGAGCAGCGCTGCCTGCGCATCGAGCAGCACGTCAATGTATCTCAGAACGAGCATCAGCACCAGAATGAGTATCAGCACCAGCAGCAGCAGCAACAACAACAGCAGTTCCAGGGAGCAGTTGCTGCCCCATCGATGCCATTCACAGGCAGCGATCCCGGCGCGAAGCGGCTTCCCTAATCGCGAAACAAGGGGAGAGGGAGCAGGCATAATTGTGCCTGCTCCTTCTTTTTGATTTGTACTCCTCCTTGATTGCCGTTTGTGCGATAATCCATAAGAATAAGTGAGCAAAACGGCTTTTCCTGAAGAGAAAGGATGGGATAGCTAATGCTGGCAAGTATCAGACACGAAGGGCTGACAATAATTGTCAGGCCGGGATTTACCTGGGATGGAGAGCAGCGGGTATTCAAAGGCGAGGTACTCTATGGTGATGAGTTGCTGAC
>JAFMRP010000965.1 GCA_017354095.1 Ktedonobacteraceae bacterium | reverse complement strand
TAGCGGGTGGCCAGCACGCGGCCTAGTTGTCGCCCACGGCGGTTGCGCGCTCCGGCAAAATAGCCTTTCGTTGCCAGGGCCGCCTTCTTCCCACAGGGGAGACCAGTAAGATCCACATCCAAGATCTGATACTGTCTGTGATAGTCATGCTGATAGCCCTGGCTATGACGTTGATAGATCTGATCCGTCGCTTGCTCCATCTGTTTGATCGTGTCAGCGGTGCAAGCGGAAAGCGTCTGCTGGATTACCGACTGTTCGGCACATCGGCTCCGTCCAAATGCCAACTGCAATGCGCGATCACTCCGCAGGCGAGTGTTCACCTCTACCAGACCACTGGCTCCGGCCAGAATACTGATGAAGGCGTCAGACAGTTTCTCAAACGGGCTATCCTTCACCGTTTTCTGCGGAATAGACACCAGCTTTCGAATAGGTTCCAACACATCCAGCTTACGTATCTTGATACCGAGGGCCGCCAGGCTCGCACTGCCTGTAAAATGAGGAATCAGGTTCGTGGTAGATTGGTTCATGGATAATAGCCTTTCTCTTTCGGCTAATCGCAAAAGTGCGTGGAATGCTACCAATTTTCACACCCCTTCCAGCGTGTTCAACATCGCAAAAGTGCGTGGAAACTGTCGGAATTTTGTCGGATAACTCGGCCTTTTCGAGTACCAGATTCGCCCTCCTGCAAGAGAATTTATGAGGTAATCCTTGATGCAGTGAGAGCGGTTGTTGGATATTCTCAAACTGACAAGCCTTCGTGTCCGTCCTGGCAATAGACGAATACGAACATGACCTGCACATTCAGGCGGAAAGTCTCTTTTCGCCGCTTTGTTGTGCCCTCTGTGAACACAAGAAGCTCTACCGGCACGAGATCAAAGCGCAGCTCTACATGGACCTGCCCATTCGAGGCAAGCGCGTAGGTATCACCGTTCTGCGCCGCCGCTTCCGGTGCTGTCGCTGTCGCCGGACTTTCTTTGAGGAACTTCCCGATATGGACGAGCATCACTTTTGCACCCGCCGCCTGGTCAACTACATCCAACAACAAGCGCTGCGTCGAACCTTTGTGAGCATCTCCGATGAGGTCGGCATGGCAGAGGCAAGCATTCGCCTGCTGTTCGGAGAATTCGCCGCTGATCTTTCGCCAGATTGGACGAGTACACCAATCACTTGTCTGGGGATCGATGAACTGTATCTGTTGAATCAGTACCGCTACGTCCTCTGCGATGTGAAGAGCCATTGCATGATCGATCTTTTGCGAGATCGGAGCAAAGAAACCGTCATCCGCTACTTGCAAGGCTTGCCCAGGCCCGTGCAAGAGCATATTCAGGTGGTTTGTACCGTTATATAGGATGATTGTGTCAACCCCTTTGACTTGATTCTCCCTGGAGACGATGTTCACAGTCCACAATGAGAGCCCCCAACAAACTGATGCGCTTTTTCTGCGCGCCGACCAGGGCGCTGCGACCAGTCTTGGATTGCTGGACTTCTGCAAGGCGTGTCTGATGCGCAAGAAGCGCCTGCTGGAGCTTGTCCAACGCCTCGTGTGTTCCCATCCACGCGAGCTTTTCCAGCTCTGTATTAGACAGCCCTTCGGGGTTGAAAATGAGGGCGAGATCCGGCGTCTCAGGAACTGGGGCTTGTTGCAAGGCAGCCCGACAGGTTTCTGCTCCGGCCTGATCTCCATTCACTACACACTTCTCAATGGGCGTCATGGGAACTTTTGACGTAACCGGCAGCGTTGTCTCTCCTTCGTGCAAGAGCCTGGCCTTCTCTCCTCCGATGAACATGCCACAATGCACACAGTCGAGCCGATGTGGACAGGTATGATATGCTTGGTTAGCACAGTACATCGGTTCCCCATCGGCATCATAACCAATGAACCAGCGCAGCGCTGCTATGCCCCGAGCTGCGGCTTCCAGGTCTACCACCCCCTCAATGACCCTACTCACATCGTCAGCATCACGAATGATCCTGTGGAGCTGTAACGGGTTCTGCCGCACGTAGCGGCGAATCGTTTGCGTATTGGCGTGCCCGGCATAGTCAGCCAGGTCATCAAGACTCACCCCTCGGCTCCGCAAGAGGGTCAGGCGGGTACTGCGCCCACGGTGTCCAGTAATTCGTCCTTTAGCATCTTCCATCTCAACGCCAGCTTTGGCACAGAGCGCTGGAATGACTGAGCGATTGATGAACTGCTTAGCAAGTGGCTTATTTCTGTAGCAGAAGAGGAAATCGACATACTCTCGATCCTTGCGATCCAGATGTTTGTCCTGATTGACAGGTCGTTCCTGTTTCCACGCCTCAATGGCTTCTACGACGTAATCAGGTATCCAGATGTAGAAGGGGCCGCGAGTTTTTCCTGCTGGAATATGCAGGTAGTACAACATTGGAGCTTTGCCTCTCCCCTCCTGCTCGGACGAGTGGGAACCTCCAGCTAGAATGGTGAGATATTCGATAACCTGGTCGCTCTCGCCGAGCAACTCTGGCGCCACATCTGCTCGGACACAATCGAGCCGTAAGCGCACAATTTCATTGGGACGGCGAGCCGAGGTGACCCAAATCAGAGCCAGTGCCCGATACAGGCTCAACGGGTAGGTCGCCGCTCCTTGTGGCAAGTCGGAAGCCGAGAGGGTGGCCGCAGCGATGGCCAGTCGCGCCCATGTGCGCAGGTCAATATCTCTTGGGCTGGCCAGATCCATGAGCTGCCTAATATGACGAGGGGTGGTCAGCACCTCGATGGGGGAAAAGTCCAGGCGGATGCGCCTGGCTTGCGCGCCGCCTACGGAGTGAGGGCGTCTCACTAAATCGTAGAGGAAGCGACGGAGCACCGTGAGGTAACAAGCTATGGTTCTGGGCACCGTTGGTTTCCCCAATTTCCCTGCCTTCTGGAGCAAGTGCTGCCCCAGGTCGCTACTGTACTGCCCGTTGGTCCAGGTGCAAACATCCACGCGGAACCGGAGAGCAAGATCTTCAGTCCACTGCTCCGGTGTGCAGATC
>JAFMRP010000964.1 GCA_017354095.1 Ktedonobacteraceae bacterium | reverse complement strand
CGAGGCTTCGATCGAGATGACATCCGCATCCATTGCACCAATCGCCTCCAGAATATCCTCGAACTCGGCATAACACATATGGGTGTGAATCTGGGTTTCGGCCCGCACGCCAGACACGGTCAGGCGGAAACAATCGACGGCCCAGTGCAAGTATGACTCCCAGTCGGCTCGACGTAAGGGTAAGCCCTCGCGAAGAGCAGGCTCATCAATCTGGATAATGCTGATTCCCGCAGCTTCCAGGTCACGTACTTCATCGGAGAGGGCCAGGGCCAGTTGTAAACAGGTCTCGGAGCGGGGTTGATCATCACGCACAAACGACCATTGGAGTATGGTGACTGGCCCGGTGAGCATCCCTTTGACGGGACGGGACGTTAACGATTGCGCAAACTGTGACCAGCGAACCGTCATTGGCCCTGGACGAGTCACATCTCCTGCAATGATGGGGGGCCGAACACAGCGAGAACCATAGCTTTGCACCCACCCATGCTGTGTAAAGAGAAAGCCCTCCAATTGTTCGCCAAAGTACTCCACCATATCAGTTCGTTCACACTCTCCATGCACTAGCACATCAAGCCCGATCTCTTCCTGGAAGCGAATGGCCTGTGTGATTTCCTGGCGCAAGAAGTCTTCGTAGCTGGTCAGCTCCATCTGCCCACGTTTATAGGCCGCCCGTGCTGCTCGTACCTCTCTCGTCTGTGGGAAAGAGCCGATGGTCGTTGTGGAAAGCAAAGGCAGGGTGAGGCGAGCTTGCTGGAGCTTGCGGCGCTGGGAAAACGGTACCTTGCGCCAGGTATTCTGGCCACGGATCTCCTCGACACGTCGGGCCACAGACGGATTATGGAGACGGCTTGATTGTCGTCGTGCGCCGAGCGCGTGCCGATTCGCTTCCAGCGCCTGTGCAAGAGCAGCGTGGCCTTCATTGCCAGCACGAGTGAGCAGGCAGATCTCCTCAAGCTTCTGGTTCGCGAAGGCCAGCCATTGCTTGTGCTCCTCATCAAGCCGGGTTTCCAACGTGAGATCGACCGGAACATGGAGCAATGAGCACGAAGGACCAACAAAGAGGCGCTCAGGTCCAAGAAGCTGGATACCCCGCTCAATCAGGGTCAGAGCATGGTCAAAATCTGTACGCCAGACATTGCGTCCGTCGACCACGCCAAGCGAGAGCACGAGAGCAGAAGGAGCTTCTGCCAGGGCCTGTTCCAATTGCTCTGGCGCGCGAACCAGGTCCAGGTGAACCGCTGCCACAGGAAGGTGGAGCACCATCGGCAACGCAGATCCTACTGCTCCAAAGTAGGTGGTGAGCAAGAGGCGCAGCGAAGAGGAGCCCGCACTCAAGCGGGTATACGCCTGCTGGAAGAGGGCCTGCACCTGCTCCTCCAGGTCGAGCGCCAGACACGGCTCATCCATCTGAATCCACTCCGCACCCGCGTCGGCCAGGGCTTGAAGCACCTGCTCATAGACAGGGAGTAGGCGCTCAAGCAAACTCAAGGGGTGCATCTCTGGATCATGGGATTTTCCCAGAAGCAGAAACGAGATCGGGCCGAGCAAGACTGGTCGTGTCTGAATCCCCAGTGCTTTGGCCTCAAGAAACTCATCAAGTGGTTTCGTGGAAGCCAGGCGAAACGTCTGCTGAGAGGAAAATTCGGGTACCAGGTAGTGATAATTCGTATCAAACCATTTCGTCATTTCCAGGGCGGTGATCTCCTCATGGGAGGTTTGTGTCTGCTCAAGACCACGCGCCATCGCGAAATACGTGCGGAGATCGACCTGGTCGGCCTTCCAGTGATAACGTTCGGGGACGGCACCAACTAGCGCGATAGTGTCCAGGACGTGATCATACAGAGAAAAGTCATTCGAGGGAATATGATGCAGTCCCAGACACTGCTGCAACAGCCAGTGCTCTTTTCGAAGCTCGGCTGCCTGTTCCTGCAACGCGGCTTCGCTCAGTTTTCCCGCCCAGAACTGTTCCAGTGCATGCTTTAATTCCCGCCGCTTTCCGATGCGCGGGTAGCCAAGATTTGTCGCTTGAATCATGATGGTTTCCTTCTTTCTTGGTTCGCCGCTAGTCCCATTGCAGCGTCGAGGCCGCCTGATATTCCGTCACGTGCGTTTCAAAGAAATTCTTCTCTTTGCCCAGGTCGATCGTCTCACTTAACCAGGGAAACGGATGAGGCGCGTGGTAGAGAGCCGAAAAGCCGATGCGCTCCAAGCGTCGGTCAGCAATATGCTGGACATAGTCACGAAAGGCTTCGGCACGGAGCCCCAGGATACCCTGAGGCAGGCAATCCTGAGCATAGGCGATCTCCAGTTCTACGGCTTCCTGAACGAGCGCCAGGATCTCTGCTTGCAAGAGGGGTGTCCAGAGTTCCGGGTGTTCCGCTTTGATCCCATTGATCAGATCAATGCCAAAGTTCAAGTGAATCGTCTCATCGCGCAAGATATACTGGAATTGTTCTCCAATCCCCGTCATCAAATTGCGGCGATGAAACGAAAGGATCATCGCGAAGCCGCTATAAAAGAAGATGCCTTCCATGATGACATAGTAACCAATCAGGTTCTTGAGCAATTGTTGGGCTCCCTGCGTACTCTCAGTAGAGAACGTAGGGTCAAGCAGCGCCTCCGTTAGCCTCATCTCAAAGGCATCTTTCCGCGCAATAGAGGGTAGGGTATGATACATGGTAAAGATAGCTCGCTCGTCCAGACCGAGACTCTCAACGATGTAGAGAAAGGCGTGCGAGTGAACGGCCTCCTCAAATGCCTGGCGTAAGAGATATTGGCGACATTCGGCATTGGTAATGTGCTTAAAAATCGCCAGCACCAGGTTATTGCCTACCAGGCTTTCCGCTGTCGCGAAAAAACCTAGATTGCGGAGAATGACCTGGCGTTCTGCTCCTGAAAGGGTCTGTCCGCGCCAGATCTCGATATCTCTGGTCATCGGAACTTCATTGGGCATCCAGTGATTGGCACAGCCATTGAGATAGTGTTCCCAGGCCCA
>JAFMRP010000963.1 GCA_017354095.1 Ktedonobacteraceae bacterium | reverse complement strand
ACTTATGCGGTTCTGAGTGTGGTCACGGCGCGGCTCAGGCTTTCGGGATCTCCTACGTTGCCGGGGAAGACGATATATGGTACGCCCGGGAATTTTGACTGGGGGGCGTTTTCCAGGCGCCAGACCGGCACACCTGGAAACAGCTGTCCCAGCACATGCGCACGCGCTGCGCCAAGGCCCTTCTGCGCAACGTCGTGACTGGTAATGCCGCCTTTGGCAACGATGAAGCGGGGTGGCGTCGTCACTGCGTGAAGAGCCGTGATCAGAGCGTTGGATACCCTTTTTCCTATCTCCAGGCTCTCGTTATGATGAGCACCGGTAATCAGCTTGCGGCTGGTGTAGACTACCCCGACACGCCCAGATCTGACGACTGCTTCAAGCTGCTGGCCTATCTGATGGCTGACGGTTTCCGCCTCTTGGGCTTCGCCTATTACGCGTGCAACTGGAAGCTCTATACCAACGATATCGGGCAGTTTCAGCAAGTGCTCAAGCTGCTGGCTGCTGCCCGGCACATATGAGCCGACGATGACGATACCACCGCTCGCAGCAGTCAGGAGGTCACCGCCGACAATCTCGCGGGCCTCCAGCAGTGGTCTGTGCTCGATGGCTCCGCGCAATCGTACAAAGCTAGCGGCGGTGCGGTATATGAAGCGCTTACCGGCTGCCTCAGCCCATAGCAGCCCCAACACAGCCACCGCCAAGTCGCCATACCCGGCGGCATTGATAATGACAGGCGCGCCTCCCCCCACGCGCTTCAAGGTCTCCGCGACCGCTCGGGGGCCACCGCGCCTGATCAGATCCAGATCGATGCTAATAACATCATGGGATCGCCAGCGGCCACGGCTTTTCTCCTCGATCCAGCGTGGTAGATAGGCCGTCTCATAACCAAACACGCTGTCCCTGGCAAATGGTGTCTCGTGCGCGGGCAGAAGCATATCGGAGGTGGCTGTGGGTGTGGCAACGTAGTGGATGTCGTTCAAGGTATAGCGGCCACCCTCGAAAAAGGCCGGAACAATGAGATGACCATCGAAGCCAGCATGACCAGAAGAGGTCAAGCCATCTTCAAAAGCCGTTATTTCCGCCGGGTAGTGGCCTCTGAGCGTAGAATCGCTGCGGCTCGCGATCACAAAATCGACATTTGTGGCTTGAGAAGCGGCCAGCAGGAGTTGGGCAAGCTGATGATTGAGACGGGCGGCATCGCTTTCGGGCATGCTGCGCGAGTTAGTGAGTAAATAGAACAATTGCGAGTGCTCGCGCAATGCCTCGGCCAGCAACGAGCTATTCCAGGTTGTCAGCAACTCAACATCGTGTACGGTCTGAGTGCCTGTTGGATCATCGTCGATAACCACCAGTTTGCGTTTACTCTCAGCTACGGCTTGCTGAATTTCGCGAAACAAGCCGGCTTCGGCAGGTTCGGGCGGAAGGCGAGTTAAAAGGCCGGTTAGCGTGACCATGTGTCTCTGACTCTTTCCTGTAAGCACGAAGTTTCGATAGATGCACGGCTAGTGTAGATGCGTCCCCCCGTTGATATCCAGGGTAACACCGGTTAAGTAGGCGCTTTCATCCGATGCCAGAAAGAGAATAGGTTTGACCACATCATCAACAGTGGCCATCCTTCCCATCAAGGTACCCCGAGCAAGCTCGACTTTGCGTTCTGGCGTAAGTAAATCGCCAGCGATGTCGGTATCAACCATCGAGGGAGCTACACAGTTGACACGAATGCCACGCGGCGTGAGTTCACGCGCCAGGGCTTTGGTCAGACCCATAACACCGGCTTTTGATGCACTATAGGCAGACGCGCCGAAGATGCCGCCGCCTCGCTGTCCCGATACCGAGGCGAGCGAGACAATCGAGCCGCCGCCTCGTTCCAGTATAGCAGGGACGGCAGCCTGTGTCGCCAGGAAGGTTCCTTTCAGGTTAACATCGAGCACCAGGTCATATTCTTCTTCCGTCGTATCCAGAAAGGGGGTTGGGCGGCTCAGGCCGGCTACATTCACGAGAATATCCAGGCCCCCGAACGACTCTACAGTCCTCTGGACGACTCGCAGCATGGCGATTTTCTCGCGCACGTCGGCCACCTCGCCGATGGCCTGGCTGATGCTGTTCAGTTCAGAAGTGACACGCGCTACGTTCTCTTCTACGATATCGGTAATCACGACTTTCGCGCCTTCCCTTGCCAGGGCCAAAGCGGTAGCGCGACCGATACCGCGCCGTGATCCTGCGCCTGTCACCAGGGCAACTTTGCCTTCAAACCTGTTCTGCATACGATCTCCTCGCTCTTCGTTTTTATGAGCCTCCGGGCGCTATGCGGGCTCCTACTGATGATTTTATTGTAAACCCTGAAACGGATTGAGCACAAGGTAGTACAGGAGCGCTCGCTCCTTACTTCCCGAAGATACCGGGAGATGAGTGGAGCGAGCGACAGCTGGAGCGTTCAATGAGTTGGGTGGGAAGCATAACGCGCGAAGGGGGTCGTTCTGGATCGCGAATACGCTCAAGCACGAGGCGCATACACTCGGCTCCAATCTCCGCGATGGGTTGTGCTATGGTGGTTAATGCTGGAACCACCGCCGAACTATAGAGAATATCGTCGAAGCCGATCAGCGACAAGTCTTCTGGAACACGATAGCTATTGGTCAGCAGCCAGTTGAGAGCGCCAAGGGCCATGAGATCATCGAACACAAAGACCGCCGTGAGGTCCAGGTCACGGCGCAACAGTTCCTGCATGCATCGCCTACCGCTCTCGTAGCGGGTATCCCCGTAGACGAGCGCCTGTGGATGGAGCGCTACCCCGGCCTGCTCCAGCGTGCGACAGAAGCCAACCGTACGCCTTGCCTGGCGATGTTCTTCTTGCGAGCCGCAGATATAGCCGATGCGGCGATGGCCCAACCGCAGCAGATATTCAGCCGCCAGACAGCCGCCACGCAGAGAATCCACCACCACCTCATCAACGCGTAAGCCCTCGATCTCATTATTGGCGACCACGACTGGAACAC
>JAFMRP010000962.1 GCA_017354095.1 Ktedonobacteraceae bacterium | reverse complement strand
GGCGCCCTCCTGCACCTCCAGCTCTCACACCTTTCAATTGAAGGTGGCAGTCCACGACTACTCTCGAAGGCGGGGGAAAGAGAAGCGGGAACACCCCGTAAGGGGACTGCGTCCCCTTGACCCCTGCTTTCTGGCTGGTGATGCAGGGAAAGAAAACAGAAAACGTCAGACAAAAAGAGGAGCGTGAGCAGCTAGCTCACGCTCCTCTGAGTTGTTTCTATGTTAGCCGCGATAGGATGCGGGCGCGGCATTGATCGCGCCGGTTTCGACCATAATCTCGCGCATCTGCCTGGCATCGATCGTCTCGTGCAGGCGCAGGGCCTTAGCGATGCGATCTAATGTCTCACGGTGCTCGGTCAGCAGCGAGACCGAGCGCATATAGGCGTTATCCACGATACGCTTGACCTCTTCATCGATGACAGCGGCGGTGCGATCGCTATATTCGCGCTTACTTCCAGCCAGAGCAGTACCTGCGAATGGGTCATCGCTTTCACCGAAAGAGATTGTGCCAATACGCTCGCTCATACCCCAGCGTGTCACCATCTGGTTAGCGATTTGCGTCACGCGCTGCAGGTCATTCTCCGCGCCGGTTGTGATACGACCGAAGGCGACCTGTTCAGCGGCACGACCGCCCAGGGCAGTCACCAGCTGGGCCTCCAGGTAATCCTGCGCATAGTTGTAGCGATCGTCCAGAGGTGTATACTGTGTGACACCGAGTGCCTGACCGCGTGGCACGATGGTGACTTTCGTGACAGGGTCAACGCCCTCGGTCAGCAGGCCGGTAAGGGCATGGCCTCCCTCGTGATAGGCGACTACATTCAGATCATGCTCACTCAGAATGAGCGGGCGCTCAGCACCGAGCAAGATCTTATCCAGCGCCTCATCGAAACACTGCTGCGTCACGGCCTCTAGATTACGCCGAGCAGCCAGTAGGGCTGCCTCGTTAACCAGGTTCGCCAGGTCTGCGCCAACCATGCCGGGGGTGGCTCGTGCGATTGTAATCAGGTCAACATCGCTGGCCAGCGGAACGTCGCGCGAATGAATCTTCAGAATAGCCAGGCGGCCGTTCCAGTCGGGACGATCGACCGTTACACGGCGGTCGAAGCGGCCTGGGCGCAGCAGCGCTTTGTCCAGGCCATCTGGGCGGTTCGTTGCACCCAGTACCACCACAGCCTGGCGAGCATCGAAACCATCCATCTCTACCAACAACTGGTTCAACGTCTGCTCGCGCTCATCATTGCTATTGATGCTTGAGCCGCGCTGGCGGCCCACGGCGTCAATTTCGTCAATAAAGATGATACTTGGAGCGGCCTTTTTGGCCTGCTCAAACAGGTCGCGCACACGACTGGCGCCAACGCCGACCAGCACCTCAACGAACTCAGAACCACTCATTGAGAAGAAGGGAACACTGGCCTCACCAGCTACGGCTCGCGCCAGCAGCGTCTTACCAGTTCCCGGAGGGCCAACCAGCAGCACACCGCGCGGAATCTTACCGCCGAGCCGCTGGAACTTCTGCGGCGTCTTGAGGAACTCTACGACCTCAACCAGATCATTTTTTGCCTCATCGACGCCAGCCACATCAGAGAAGGTGGTTGTGGGACGATCTTCCAGCACCAGACGCGCTTTGCTTTTGCTAAAGCTAAAGATATTTTGCTGGCTCTGCGAAGCGCGGCGGAAGATCAGGAAGAAAATGCCGATAAAGAGCAGCCAGGGTAAAAAGTTAATCAGGATGTTCAGCAGTAGATTGTTATCGCCTTCCGGCTTGGCCTGTACCACCACACCCTTCTGAATCATCAGGTCAATCAGGCTCTGATTCTCTTTTGTGGATAGCGTAAAGTGATACTGATTGCTAGTTTTACTATTACCATTCACATCGGTTGCTTTTACCGCGTCCTTAAACTTGCCGGTGACATCCTGTCCCTGGAAGGTAGCAGAGGCGACGTTTCCCTTCTGAAGCTCCTGATAGAAGGTGCTATAAGGAATATCCATCGCATTGGGAGCATTGGAGCTGCTATTATTGTTGGTAAAAAACTGGAAAAGGGACCAGACTGCCAGTAGTACGACAATGATGAGGACCGCGCGGAAGAGCAATGTAGTACCATTGCCACCACCTTCCGGGCCGCCATTGCCGTTACCATTATCCCCATTGCCAGAGCGTTGTGGCGCCCGTGGGCCGGGACCGTTCGAGTTGTTTTGATACATATATATAGCCTGAGAATCCATCTGATTCAGACCTACCTTCTTTGCCTGTCGAAACATCCGTCGAGAATCATCTTTACGGAAAAGCGCTGGCGAAATAGCATATTATCTCCTTGCATATTACACGCCCAAGAGGGTTTCGTCTACTCTTTTCTACACACTTTACCAGGAGACCTCTTTGTTTTTGCTTAACGACGGAATTCGTTAATAACTACGTTTGCGAAACTCAAAAGTTGCGTGCGTACAGCTGGATGGTCAGAGCGGAGAAGGAGATTGCTTCAACGCAAGCGCGAAGCATCCGTAATGAAGTCCTTTCTACATATGATTACAAAATTGGCCAGTTATTTATTCCTTATCCTGTAGAGGCCACATTTATAGCATCTGAGGCAGCTTATCGCGCCAATAGCCACTACCGATACCGCCTCACTTTAAGGACGCGGGAAAGCATCGTTACCTGATCAGAAGAGTTGACAAGCGTCAGATTTTGTAGTATTCTAAGTCACGTCGACGCGGGGTGGAGCAGTGGTTAGCTCGTTGGGCTCATAACCCAAAGGTCGGAGGTTCGAGTCCTCCCCCCGCTATCAGTTGATCGACGCTTTCACGACGCGGGATAGAGCAGTGGTTAGCTCGTCGGGCTCATAACCCGGAGGTCACAGGTTCGAATCCTGTTCCCGCTACTTAGTAGTTTTGAGACAGAGCCTCAAGCCACCTACAAAGCGGCCTGAGGCTTTTTCTTTATTACAACAAAAGCCACAAGTACAGCAACGGATACAGCAACCTATTTTCGTGCTAGCACACCACCT
>JAFMRP010000961.1 GCA_017354095.1 Ktedonobacteraceae bacterium | reverse complement strand
CGTGATGGAAGCTGGACGGGAGCTGGCGTTGATCAATAGCGTCGCTGTCGATGGCTTTGGCTGGCTGCGTGATCAGGAGCCTCTGCATGGGCCGCAGCGGGTGTATCGCGATTTTGTGCTGGGTGGTTGGCAGGCAAATGTGGAGATTCTGGCGAAGCATGTGCTCTCCACGAAGGAGGTCGCGCTGCTGGAAGGGATGCTTGCCCGCTATGGTGCCTGGCTCGATCTTGAGCGGGGGCAGCTTGCACATGGTGATTTCAGTAATCGCCACATCTATCAATCTGACGGGCAATATGCGGGGATGATTGATTTTGGCGATAGTAAGGGGGCAGGTTGCTGGCACGATCTCGCGCATTATCATATTCGCGATGGGGGGCGGCTGCCCTGGCGGCTCGAGTCCGCGCTTCTCCGTGGCTATGGGGAGGTTACATCGCTGCCGTCAATCTATGAGCAGTATATCCGCTTTACCGGTGTGCTGCTCAATGTCCAGTTGCTTGTGCATGGTGTGCAGAAACTGCCGCTTGATCGCGACACGCTGCACCTTTTGTATATGCTGCGGCAGGATCTCCGTGCGCTGCGTTGAGCAAGACAGCCTCCCATAAGGGAGGCCTTATTTATTATTGTTGTATCATCAGGGCCTGATTCCCCATGCAGTGCGCAGGTTCCAGGTGGAGTGGAAGGTATCCTGCCGCATTTCGGTGAGGGCCTGCTGGTACATGGCATCATAGTCGCAGTTGACGCAGCCCCATTTGTCGAGAAATGGACGCAGTGTGCGAATCCCATGCATCATAGTTGTGTAGTATGCTTCTCCTCCCTCTGTTCCTGCGTGGTGTTCCAATGCGTGGTCTCTCGTCTGCACCTGTTCGCATCCGTGCCGGGTCAGCAGGCCTGGCAGGTGCGCGATAATGCCGGTGGTATCTTCCGCGAAGAGGTGGCCGGAGCGGAACATGGCGCACTGGAACATCTCCCAGAATTGCATAAGCGCGGGGCTGGTATCGTAGTGGAGGATCTCTGGTTCTGTATCCCGGATAATTCCACCTGAACGCGTGATGCGTAGCATTTCGTCGAGCAGTTTGGGCCAATCCCAGGTGCGCATGAAGCTCCCACCACAGCGCATATTCACCAGATCAAAGAACTCATCGGGAAATTCGAGGATGCGCAAGGCGTCCATGGCGTGAAACTCGACCCGATCGCTTACCTGGGCGGCCTCGGCCTGCTCACGGGCATAGTCGATCATGCGTTTGCTTACGTCGATGCCAATCAAAAGCATTTCAGGATACTGCCGGGCAGCTTCGATGATCCAGCCCCCGGTTCCACAGCCTACATCGAGTACGCGACGAAAGATGGCTGGATCGGGCTGCTCTGGCAGGACGCCTCCCATGGAGGCGGTAATCATGTGATCTTGCACGGTGACGCGTGTGAGTTCGTCCTGATTATCGCGATTTTGCACAAAGTAGGTGCTGGGATGCTCTTTTTGGGGTGGCTCAGGATAAGTTGACATCTGGCGGGAGTCCTTTCCTCAACTGGCTCCTGGCGGGAGCTGCTGTTGTGCAGATACATAAAACAATTGCCTTGATTATGTCAAAATGCCTGTGATTAATGAAGCACCTGGGGATTCAGGATATTGATCGGCTTGCCGGATGCGAATGCGAGTAGCTGATCGAAAGCGATGCTGAAATAGAGTTCGTAGCTATCCTTCTCGACGTAGCCCAGGTGTGGCGTACAGACGACGTTATCCAGGTGCAGCAGGGGATGATCCTTTACCGGCTCCTGCTCATACACATCGACGGCCGCGAAGCCCGGACGACCAGCACGGAGCGCCTGCTCAAGCGCCCCTGGCTCAATCAGTGGGGCCCGGCTGGAGTTCACAAGCAGGGCCGATGGCTTCATGGCTGCCAGGTCGGACGCTGTGACCAGGCCACGAGTTTCCTGTGTAAGCCGGATATGAAGGCTGAGCACATCTGATTGCTCGAATAAGGCGCGCTGGCTCGCGGCTGTCGCGAAGCCATCGGTCCGGGCGCGTGCGAGTGAGCTCTCGCGTCCCCAGACGAGCACGTTCATACCGAAGGCGCGTCCATAGCCTGCCACGATACGACCGATCTGGCCGTATCCAAAAATGCCAAGCGTACGGCCATGTAAGCCCAGGCCGATGGTTGATTGCCAGCGACCGGCTTTCAGTGCCGCGACTTCCTGTGGGATATGGCGCATGGCCGCCAGAACAAGGCCCCAGGTCAGTTCAGCTGTCGAGTGGGACGAGCCGCCCCCGGCAGCGACCGCGATCCCGTGACGGGTGCAGGCCGCGAGATCGATATGGGCGATGCCTTTTCCCGTCTGGCTGATAAGTTTGAGCCTGGGTAAGCGTGCGAGGAGGGGTTCAGTGATGGCGGTGCGTTCGCGGATCAACACCAGCGCCTCAGCATCCTGAAAGCGCTGCGCCAGTAGCTCGGGCTCTCTGATGCTGTCGTCGTAGATAGTGACGTCATGGCCGGCAAGTTTGTGAAAGCAGTCGAGGCTGCGTACGGCGTTCTGGTAGTCATCAGGTATGACGATTCGCATCTATTTATTTCCACTTCCTGACATTGATGAGAGCCGGTGGCAAGCGGCTTCTTCCTGAAGAGCAAGGAATGATATTGTTTTCTCCTATTTTTATTATATCATCTTCTGTCTTACGGCACACTGTCTCTTTGGACGATTGTTTTTGTGCTCTTTCCCGTATACTTGGATTGAAGCGGCACCCTATCTCTGAGTAAAAGGAATCACTATGACAGCGGGTAAAAAACTGAGCTTTGGTATCAAAACGGTACAGCAGCGCACGACCTACGAGGATATGCTCCGCGTCTGGCTGGAGGCTGATAACATCCCATCCATTGAGCACGCGTGGCTCTTTGACCACTTTATGCCCTTGAGCACTGTGCGCAGAGATTTCACAGGCCCTTGCCTGGAGGGCTGGACGCTGCTGGCAGCTTACGCGGCTGTCACAAAACGCGTACGCCTTGGCCTGATG
>JAFMRP010000184.1 GCA_017354095.1 Ktedonobacteraceae bacterium | reverse complement strand
CAATCCACCAGCGTGACCTGGAAAGGGATGCGCTGGTTGGGATGAGCAGGCGATGGCTAGGATGACGGGCTATGATTGGGATGGGTGGGCGGTGACTAAGGAAATATTACAGGGGATGGCAAAATTCCGTGCAAAACCCTACATAACCCTCCACAGCGGCTTGCCAGGCCGATTCAGACCCTACACACACCTTCCACAAACCCTCCACAGACCCTCCAACCCTACACAGCCGCTCTACAGGCGGATTCGTGGCTTTTTGGGGTGATTGAGGTGGGGAAAAGCGGCTGAGCGCTTATTTATGAATTTAAATTTTTTTTACAATTCCCCACACTAGTTTTACACTTTTCTGACGAATTCCTGATAGAAGTTCGCTATTCTTCGTAGTGTAGTACTGATGAACAACGTAAAGGAGTAATTATTTGCATGGGTATAGTCATACGCGGCATGCGGAACGTGGTACGCAATCCACTACGGCTGCTGCTCATAGTCTTGCTATTGGGAGCAAGTTTGATGTTTGTGGCGGCAATGGTCAGTCTCAACAGCAGCGCGCAGCAGCAACTCGCCAAAGTGCGCTCAGAGGTGGGAACGGGCATTACCATCAGTTATGTAACCGAAAACCAGAATCAAACACAGACCAATGGTAATAATAACAACAATAATAATGGGGGCTTTCCGGGCGGCGGTGGTAATGGCAACAATAACAACAATGGAGGCTTCGACCCGTTCCGATCACAGAACGAAAGCACGCCGATACCATCTGACGCCATTAATAAAGTCAAAGGTATTGCAGGTGTCACCAGCGTTGAAGGGAGTTTGAGGCGCTTTGACACAGACGGGGTACTGAAGACTGCCAGTGTCACGACTCCCGATGGCAAAACCAGAACGATCCCAGCTTCGATCTACGGTATTTCAAGCGATTCGACGCATTTTAGCATCCAGGGAGGGACGCCCACTATTACTGCCGGGCGTGGCTTCCAGACGGGTGATGCCCAGGCGAATGTTGCATTGATGAGCAAGACGCTGGCGGACGCGAATAAGCTCAAGGTTGGCTCGACCTTCACACTCAAAGGCGCCAAGATTACCATCATCGGCCTCTATACCTCGGACGCGGCAACAGCGGACAACACACTCACGCTCCCCCTGGCAACCATGCAGAAGCTCTATGATGTTAGTGGCGTGGATAGCATTACTGCTTACGCAACGACATACGACCAGGTAGACACGGTGGCAGCCAAGATCCGCACGCTGCTGGGCAGCAAGTACAACGTCGTCACCGAGAACCGGCTGTATTCAAACGCGATCAGTGCGCTCAGTACCGCGCAGAACAGCATCACGCTGGCACTTATCGTTGCCATCGCCACCTCGGCCGCGATTATCATCTTCTCCGTCTTCGTGATCGTTCGCGAGCGCACGACAGAGATTGGTACGCTCAAGGCGATCGGAGCCTCGCACTGGCAAGTTATCACGCAATTCTGGACGGAAGTACTGGCGCTCAGTGTTCTGGCTTCGGCGGTCGCAACGGTGCTGCTTGTGACGCTTGGACCGATCATTTCGCAGAAATTTGATGTCTCCACGGCAGCCACTGATATCGGAACCAGGGGAGGTCCAGGCGGTGCATTTATTACGGGAGGAAACGCGGCGGCGCAAAGCACGCCAGTGGCTTCAGGCACGCCATCGTTTCGGGGTGGTTTCGGGGGCTTCGGTCAGATAATAACGCAACGACTTGGTGATATCCACCTGTCAACGGTCACTCTGAATGCACAAACGCTGCTCATCATTATGGGTCTGGGCATTGGCCTGGCGATCTTGACGAGCATTATTCCTGCCCTGTATGTCGCACGCATCCGTCCGGCGGTCGTGCTGAGAAGAGGGAACAACTAGGCTCAAGGAGCGAGGATATGGGAGAAGAAACTATCATTGACGTGGAGACACCCACAGAAGTACAAAAAGAAGCGGCCGTTACGGTTGTTGCTGACCATCTCAGCAAGCACTTTAAAATGCATGGCGAGGTCATCAAGGCCGTAGATGAGGCAAGCTTTGTCTTTACGGAAGGACAATTCGTCACCGTCATGGGTCCCAGCGGCAGCGGAAAATCGACACTGCTCTATGTTCTGGGGAGTCTGGACAAGCCAACCGGAGGAGATCTGATCGTTGACGGTGTGAATGTGGGGAACCTGATCGGACCAAAGGAGCACAAATTCAGGCGTCAGAAGGTCGGATTTGTATTCCAGTCGTTCCATTTGATCCCCAACCTGACGGCGTTAGAGAACGTCATGCTACCGATGGAGCTTATGGGAGGAAAGTCGCGAGGGGAGATGCGAGAACGAGCGCGGACGCTCCTGCTCCAGGTTGGCATTGATGAGAATCGTCACCGACATCGTCCCGGCAGGCTCTCCGGCGGGCAAAAGCAGCGCGTTGCCATCGCGCGAGCGCTCGCCAACGATCCGCGTGTGATTCTGGCAGACGAGCCAACAGGCAACCTGGACTCGCAGAACGGGAGGCGCATCATTGATCTACTCAGGCACCTGTCGAGGCAAGGCCGAACGGTCATTGTGGTCACCCATGATCATAATGTCGCAAAGATGGCGGATGTGCGTATCGAGATCGAAGACGGCAAGATCGAGGATATTGGCGGCGATGTAGCTCCCGCGCCTCCACCAATCAGCAAAAAGAAGAAGCGCAGAAGATAGCAACCCAGCCGGCAACTACGCAAACAAGCAGGGGTGTTCAGGTTGTGGTTTCTCGCCACAATACCTGAGCCACCCCTATATGTTGTCAGCTTCACAGCGTATGTATGGCGGCCTACAATGTTGTCAGAGGGGTTGACCTGCCGTATAATGTGAATAATTAGGATTCTGCTTTTAGGAGGCTTTTCCGATGCCCGCATTACAATTAATAGATAACCAGGGTATTTTTATTGGTTCGCTTTTTGGATTTATTATCTCGCTGCCTGTAGCACTCTTTCTGGCATTCTGGTTGAGCGCGGTTAAGAGACGCGGCGCGGTGATAGTTGGTGCTTTTCTGGGGGCATTGATCGGATTTGTGGTCATTCTTGGTTGGGCCGGGACACTGATTTTTGACACTCCTCTGCCTGGAGCAACCGGTGTGGCGGCCTTTTTTGGTTCTATACCGTTCTGCACGACCCTTGGGCTGGTTGGGGGCATGCTGGTCGACCTGCTTGTTGCCCGCGCATCCCAGAAGGACTACCGGCGCCAGATAGCACACTAAGGCAATCATGTTTTATCTCCTGCACGGCAATGATGATTTCAGCAGCCGGGAGTGGCTCCAGCAGTTGCGGCAGCGGGGGCCGTTCGATTATAACCAGGACGTCTATAGTGGAAGCGAGGCTAACCTGAATGAGGTACTCGCAACCTGCGATACAATGCCTTTTCTCAGCGAGCAGCGTCTGGTGGTTATAGATGGGCTGCCCAAGAGGAAGCGTGGTGAAAGCGCTTCCTCCAGTGCTGATACGCAGAAGAAAGGCAAGACGCGCAAAGGCAAGAAGGGTGCCACAACGCGAGCCGGCTTTGAGAAGGAGTTGGCCGAATACGTTGGACGCATGCCGGAGTTTACGGTGCTGGTAGTGCTGGTTGAGGAGGCACTTGAAGCGGCCAATCCCCTGGTCAAGGCAGCAGAAAAATATGGTGAGGTACATCAACATACTTCCCCCAAAGGAGCCGCCCTGGAAAGCTGGATCAGCAAACGGGCCAAAGGTCTGGGCGTGAAAATCAGTCCGGGCGCGGCCTCGCTGCTGGCAAACTTCATTGGTAACCAGTTGCGGTTACTGGCCAACGAGCTTGATAAACTGGCGACGTATGCCGGTCCTGGTGGAACAATTCAGGAAGACGCCGTGCGCCTGCTTTCCGCGCAGGTACAGGAGGCGCGTATCTTTGACTTAACCGATGCCCTGGCCCAGCGCAACCAGCGGCAGGCGCTGAACATCCTACACGATCTGCTGGCCGATGGAGAGCCGCCATTGAGACTGATCAGCACGATTACCACGCAGGTACGCTCACTTTTGCTCGTCAAAGAGCTGGCCCAGAGGGGGATGCGTACCGCGCAGATTGCCTCAAGCCTGGGCCTGGCTCCATTTATTGTCGAGAAGTCAATGCGCCAGATTGGTAAGTTCAGTGCCGCGCAGTTGGAAGGAACCTATCGCCAGCTATTAGAAACTGATACCGCGCTCAAGCGCAGCCGCTTATCGCCGGAGATGGCGCTGGATCTACTGGTGGTTCAGTTCGGCGCCTGAGTTCTTTGATGACCTGGATGGCGTCACCTGCCGCTGCCAAACCATAATATCAACGCATGGAGGCCATCATGGTAAAGACGCAGCCCACGGAAAGCGCAGCCAGGCCGAGTTACCACTTGAGTAAGCGCCAGCGACGTTTCGCCATCAATGTACTCTTGCTGGTTGCCTGCCTCTGCGTTTTTGTGATGAGCTTCAATCGTGTCATCGGTTATGAGGATGACGTTGAGCGCAACTATTTCAGTATTCAGGGTGCGCTCCCGGTGCCTGTACTCGAAATGCGCCCCCAGCGTGGAGAAACCTCGCTGGTGGCGATAGTGGCGCATGGTTTTGCTGGCAGCAAGGATCTGATGACGAGCTTTGGCGCTGAGCTAGCACGAGCTGGCATTACCGCCTATCTCCTGGACTTCCCCGGGCATGGACAATCACGCGTGGCAATGGCTGATGAACCATCATCGCAGAAGAGCAATCAACAGAACGTCGCCGCAATTGACGAGGTTGTTGACTATGCGCGCATGCATAACAGCGCCACAAAAACTCCCCACATTGTTCTTGTAGGGCACTCGATGGGATCTGCGGCCGTGGGCGATTACGTGATGGTACATGCCAATGATGACGACATTGTGGGGACTATCCTTGTCTCGCCAGTCAAGCAGGAAAATCTTGTACCGACATGGCCAAAAAATCTTTTGCTGCTTGCTGGTCAGAATGACATTTCTTCCGCTATTATCAATAGCCAACGTATGCTCCAGCAGGGGTGTGGTTGGACGGCGGCAAAGCCACTGCCAGCCGAATGCGGCAAGCCAGCCGATGGGACTGGAAGGCGCGCGGTGATTCTGCCCGGACAGAGCCATATTACGATTCTAAATGCCAGCAGCACATTTCAGGAGATGATTACCTGGCTTGGCCGGGTATCGCCGCGCGAGGTGAATACAACACAGATGCAATCAGACCTACGGCTCTTCTGGCTGCTGCTTGGCGCGTTGAGCATTCTCTGTGCAATTGTGCCCCTCTGTTCGCTGCTGGTCAACATCTTCAAGATCGGCCCCGCGCCAGCGCCTCTACGCGGGTTAGACGTATTCATCTACGGTATCTGCCTGTTGCTGGGTATCGCGGCCTCCCTTAGCATCCAGAGTTTCTGGCAGCCCTTTGCGTTTCTCAATATACGGATCGCCGATTATGTTATCGGCTACTTCTTCTTCACAGGATTGATTACGGGGCTACTGATATTTCTGGTACGGCATATCTGGCCGGTGCCGCCACTACACCAGGTTATATCGCAAGTGCTAATAGGCGTGCTGATTTCGGCTTTTCTGTACTTTACGTTCGGTCAGCTGGAGACCTTCGCCTGGCAGCGAGTCACGTTGAACATGCCGCGCCTGTGGCGCTTTGGTGTAATGTTTCTCCTGGTTCTGCCTCTTTTCCTGCTCGATGCCAACGTCACGCGTGGTTACCAGGAGCGTGGGTTGATCCGAGGTGTGCTGGTCAGCCTGGCCTTCAAAGGGCTGCTGGTCGCGGGTCTGTTCGTGTCGCTGCTATTCCTGCCCGGGCTGAGTTTCCTGAGCATTATCTTGCCAATCCTGATCATTCTCTTCCTGGTGCTGATCATCTTCAGTACGCAGCTCTATGCCAGTGGTCATGCGGCGATCGCTGCCGCAATTCTGAGCGCCTTCATCCTGGCCTGGAGCATGGCGACGACATTTCCGCTGACGTAAGCTTTTGATTTTGTCTGTTATTCCTGGCGGGCTCTCCACTGGAGGCCTTTGGTGAGCAGGAGTAGACCGGGGTCATAGGATGGAGGCATTTCGTAGTTGGCCAGGCGTGTCAGCAGCGTCCAGAAATGCCGGATACGCTCCTGGTTACTTAAGGAGGTTGAGAAGAAACGCGCCAGCCAACGATAAAATTCGTCGTCGAGGGGGCACCGCATTGCGGAGGCAAACAGTTCAGCCCATTCCTGCACCAGTTCCTGCGTTTGCGGGCTCATGGCCTCCTGGTGTGAGGCTACGGAGGTAGCACGCGCCAGGATATCCTGTGTACGCTCATTCCACCAGTTGATGTCTATATCGCGCGGCATCACTTCCCAAAAAGGGGCGGCATGTTGATGGGCTGCAGAGAGAAATGCAGGATCATTGAGCATAGACATCACCTCAGCCCAATCGGCAGCCTGCGCCTCTGATAGTTCGGTAGTTTCAGGGATCTTTTCCAGCAGGCTATTGATATGCGCGAAGAAGTGCTCCTGCCAGTCGTGCGGATTCAGCGAATTGGAGAATGAGGTGCGCAACTTCCTGGTCAAGAACTCGCGGCGCGCGCTGGCACTGTTATCGAGCGCTTTACCAAGATCGTAAAGCAGGCCAAGCGATTCGCTGCTCTGACCAATACTCTGGCGGGCCTGGAGCAGAATGGCCCGGATGCGTTTCATCTGCAGAAACTGCTCATCCAGCGCCTCCATTTGCCAGTCGAGGATTTCTTCCAATGGACGCTGGCCGGCCAGTATTTGCTCAATCTCTTGCAGTCCAAAGCCCAGGTGACGCAACACGCGAATCAGTTCGAGGCGCCAGATATCCCCGCTGGCATAGAGCCGGTAGCGGGCATCAGTAGTGCGTGCTGGCGGCAACAGGCCGATGTCAGAGTAGTAGCGAATGGTTTTGATCGGCACGCCAGTCATCCGGGCCACTTCACCAATGGGATAGAGCGATTTTTCTTGCATAAGCTCTTGACTCTCCTGTTACTGGAGATTTTATACTGCTGAGTGTTCGCTGTCCATAGTCAAGGAGGTAGATTTATGTATAGTTTTAAAGAAGAGCATTTGATGTTGGAGGCTGAGGGGGCAAGGATTCCAGCAGTGCTGACGTTACCGGAGGATGGTAGTGCGAGATGGCTAGTTGTCATTATACCGGGCTCTATGTTTAGCGATGTTGACGGGAATTATCCCGATGCGCATATGAAGCCACACATGTATGCAGATCTGGCACGACAGCTTGCACAGCGCGGGCACGCAGTACTGCGCTACGCCAAGGTAAGCGAACAGACGGGAGCGGTGATCGTGGATAAGGAGCAGGCGGAGGCCCATCCTATCTTCGTCCGGCAGCGCTACATCGCAGCCGCAGCTTGCCGCAAGCTACGCGAACTGGTACCTGAAGGTAGCAGACTGGCTATCGCGGGACACAGTGAGGGGAGCGTGCATGGGCTGGTAATCAGCCAATGGGCTGAAGAAGAGGTCAGACCCGACGCCGTTATCAGCCTTTCAGGTCCGGCAGAGCGCTACTTTAATCTTTTTCTGCAATGGGCTGATGCCGAGCAGAAAGATGGGTATGTCTCACTGGGGCCGGTAAAAATCGCGGTAGAGCGTTATAAAAAAGTGTTTGAATGTATACGCAACGGTGAAGAGTGGCCAGAGGAGGTGCGCAACGATCCCGGTATCGCCGGTGCCTTCGGCCAGATGGATAAGGCTGGCCGGCAGTATATGCGCGATTATGATGCTATTGATCCATGCCAGGAGATACGAAAGGTTCCCTGTCCTGTGCTCATTGTGCAGGGCGGGATGGACCAATCGGCAGTACTCTCCAATAACGCTGAGAAGCTTTTCGCGGCCCGGCAGGAGGTTGACCCCGAGCGGAGCAGGCTGGCCTTCTTTCCTGAACTGCAACATTTTTACAAGCGAGCCACGCCAGAGCTATCGGCAACAGAGTCGTTCGCTCTGGACGGGGAGACTGATGAACGTGTGGCGGAAGTGATCAGTGAGTGGCTGGAGGAGATAGATTCAGAAGATTCTACCTATCAGAGCCAAGGCGCATCAGGCAAAGCATAGCCTCAAGGGACCTGTTTGGGAAAGGAGGCGAAAGGCGCGAGGGGCAACCTCAA
>JAFMRP010000960.1 GCA_017354095.1 Ktedonobacteraceae bacterium | reverse complement strand
GCTGTCTGTACTGCCATTATGCATTCCTCCTCTGCCGCTGTAAGAGCGTGAACTGTATAATCGTCACAATCAGTATGAGGACAAACAGCACATAGGAACCAGCCGATGCATACCCCATACGGAAGGACGAGAAGCCAGTCTCGTAAATGTACTGGATAACGGGTCGCGTGGAGAAGTTAGGACCGCCGGATGTCAACAGATAAATCTGCCCAAAAACTTGCAAAGATGCGATTACCTGCAAAATGAGGATCAGCGTGGTGATCCTGCTCAACTGCGGGATCGTGACCCAGCGGAACTTCGCCCATGAGCCCGCTCCATCAGTGCTCGCCGCCTCATAGAGATCCCGCGGGATCTGTTGCAGGCCGGCCAGGTAGAGCAAGAAGTTATTGCCCAGCGTCCACCAGACTGTCAGAATAACCACTGAGATCATGGCAACTTTGGGATCATTGAGCCAGTCAGGCTGTGACAGGTGCAGCGATGCCAGCATGTTATTGATCAAACCAAAGCCCGGCTGGTACATCCAGTTCCAGATGATGACCGCGACCGTGACTGGCAGCGCAACGGGCGCGAAGAAGACAAGACGGAAGAGCCAGCGCGCGGGGATGGCCCGGTTCGCCAGCAACGCCAGCACCAGGGCCAGCAGCACCAGCACAGGCGTACTTATGATCGTAAAGGTAGCCGTGTTCCGTAGGG
Organism: Ktedonobacteraceae bacterium; assembly: GCA_017354095.1. Lineage (GTDB taxonomy): Bacteria > Chloroflexota > Ktedonobacteria > Ktedonobacterales > Ktedonobacteraceae > Bu33. The sequence continues at coordinate 2,312 of JAFMRP010000960.1, read as the reverse complement.
AGATCCAGAAGTCCGCATCGCCAAAGAGCTCCTGATAATTCCTGAGGCCGAGAAAGGTCGCGGCTCCTGCCAGCGTCCAGTTATAGAAACTCATGGCCAGGCCAAGGATCACAGGCCAGATCAAGAAAATCGCGTATATGATCAAGAAAGGAGCGACAAAGCTCAGCCCCACCAGGTTGGTACGCCACTGGCTTGACCTTATGTGACGCGGTGCCCGCATGGTCCGTGTGCCAGCTTGCACCGATTGTCTCTGCACGAGTATATCAGACATATGAACGCCTTTCGTTGACAACTTTGTCCACTAATGGTCATACATGCGCCATCCCCTTAAAGGGGGGATGGCGTGTCAAGGAGCTTCTGCAGAGCGGCCTTAAACTGCTGCAAACCCTGCTGCGACGTCAACTGGCCGGACATTACGGCCTGGAACGCGGCATCACCCTGTGATTCCAGCAGCGAGCCCGACCCGCTGAACCAGGCAGGCGGATCGAGAATGACGTCCTTCGCGACATCAGCATAGTTGGATTGCGGCTTGAGGTTCTTATAGGGTGTGCTCTCGGTGATCGGCAGATACGCCGGAATGTGTCCCCCCTGCGCCCAGGTGAGACTCTGCTTAAGCATACCGGCGATAAACTGGTACGCGGCCGCACGCCTCGCCGGATCGGGGTTGTCCTGGTGAGGCAGGATGAAGGTGTGGGAATCGCCTTCTGACCGGTGGTTACCAAAAACATTCGGGAAAGGTATCATATTGAATGGCGTTTTCTGCGTAATAAAGGTCGAAACCTCCCATTCGCCATTCCAGTAGAAACCCGCCTTTCCACTCCCAAACAGGGCAACAGAGTCGATAACCGGTGGGCACACTTTGCTCTTCAACGTGAGATCAGCCATAAAATCCAGCGCCTGCAACGCCTTCTGGTCATCTATGGCCAGCGCCTTCCCGTCCGGGGTGAGAACTTCACCACCCTGTTGCCCGTACAGAGAAGAGAACAGCCGCCAGGGGCCAAGGAACGTGAGCCCCATATATCCGGTAACTTTTTGAGCTCTCTTAAATGCATCAATCAGCGCGTCAGGACCCTGCAATGGCTTGAGGATGCCATCGGCATTGAGCAAACCGGCCTTCTGACATACGTCCGTGTTGTAGTACATCACAAAGGGATGGGTATCCAGCGGGACCGCGTAGAGCTTGCCGTTATACTGCGCGCTCTGCCAGATTCCCGGCAGGAAATTATTCTCAGTGATACCAACCTTCTCTAACTCTCCCAGATCAAAAGGATCCAGGAAGCCAATCGCGGCATACGTGGACACACGCGAGATGTGCGAGATAGCGGCGTCCGGCGATCCCCCACCGGCTGCCGACATCGCCACCTTCGTGTAATAAGGTTCGCCCCACGTCAACGTCACCGCCTTGAGATTGACGTTCGGATGGCCCGCGGTAAAGACGTCCTGCATCTGTACCATGCGTACACCATCACCACCACCAAAGAGATTCCAATAGGTGATATCTACGTTGCCGCCCGAGGTCGCCGGACCACCACACGCATCAAGCAGTGCCAGCGCGGCACCACCACCTAGACCCAGAGCAAGGGTACGCTCAAGAAAAGCACGACGCGTGACTCCCTGAGAACGTTGCTGAGCCATTAGCTCATGCTGGTTCTCATGTTGTTCAGCCATGAGTGAAACCTCCTCGTTTCTAACTAGCTTGAGACCTCTTGCTGCATACGAACTTTGTAAAAACTATCCTCCAATCACTTTGCGGAGATTTTCCCCCGTATCACCGTCAGTGAATGAGCAGGGAAGGTGTACTGAATGCTTTGTCCCGTCAGGTCAAGACGATGTTCCCGCACAGCAACCTCGTTGGGCTGGTCAAAGGAGTTGAGCGCGTCTGGAGATACCCCATTGACTTCGTAGGCAGCGACGCCGGTTATTGTCACACCGTCCGTCAACTGAATAATGGTCGCGTGCGCCTGCTCACGATCACGATTCACCACCGCGATGGCCAGTTCGCTCTCAGCGGCATCACACGTCACGGTGACATCCAGCATCTTGAACGGGCCAAGATCCGCGACACGATGCGGCCACGAGGATTTTTCATCATCAGGGGGCATCGTATATGTTTCACTCTCAACATATACATCCAGCGCTATTTCCTGGGTATGTTCACTAAACAGGCGGAACGGATGATAGATTGTCTGCAAGAACAATCCATTCTCATTGGTAAATATGGGTGCAATAACATTCACAAGCTGCGCGATATTGGCTATCTTCACGGTATTGCAGTTGCGAATGAAGGCGTTGAGATAGCCCGCGACCGCGAG
>JAFMRP010000959.1 GCA_017354095.1 Ktedonobacteraceae bacterium | reverse complement strand
GGTAGCGCTGACAGTGAGCGAGATATTTCCCTGGGAGACTTGCTGCGTCTGGTATCTGATGGGTGGGCGGCGGTTCAGGAAGGAAAATAGCAGGCCTCCAACCACGATGATGAGCAATATAATGGCGATGGTGATAATGCCGCCTCGTCTCCTCCACCACGGTTTGTCGTTTGGGGCATCTCCATCTTTGTTATCAGAGAAGCTCGGGAGATTAAGCAATTGCTGCTGGGAGGCAGGTGTATTTGAAGGTTGCCCAATCATACACTGTATGTTCTCCTTTGGTTGTAAGTCTAAAAAAGTAGTTATAGCCAGTTATTAAAGATGATCCGATATATCGCATAATACCTTCTAGTATACGGCTTCCTCAGAAAAAATCTATCGCAAAATTGTAAAGAATTTGTAAAATGTTGGGAGGGTAGAGTAAGATATATAATGAGAAGTAGCGCTTTTCGATGGATTGCGAGGTGCGGAAAGATGGCCCGAATTTATGGTTTTGATTGGAACGTTTATGAGAAGCGGATCATGCCTGCTTTCGCACGCTGGTTGATTGATGATGATGAAACTGCTCTCTACCGGCTGTATGAGCGGACACGTTGCGCGCGCGAGGAGGGGGTCATCCCGCCTGCTATGCGTGAGATGTGTACATGGACGCGTGCCCAGGCGTTTTTGCGCCAGCTCCCTCGTGGCCCTTATTCATATCGAGAGTATCACAAGTTGTGTTCCGCGCAGCAATTTACCGCGCTCAGTGATCTTTATGTCTACCGTCATCCTCCCCGGCTCTACCAGACTTCGGAGGCGGTGCGCGCTGTCTGGGGAGCGGTTGTGGAAGAGTATTGTGTACCCTGGCTTTCGTTATCGAAGGAGCAAGAGCTGGACGAGGAGTTTGAGCCGGAGGCAACGCGGGAGGAACTGGTGGACCTGTTGCAAAGAGTGGGACTGTCCGAACTGGCGCAAGAGGTGAGTACACGGAGCGAGTCCAGGTCTGAAGTGGTACAGGTGGATGAGAAGTTTGATCAGGCCGGAGTAGAAGATATGACGCAGAGCGGCCCACCGGGCGTGCAGATTGGCCGCCATCCCACGCCGTTGCATTTGCGTGGCTGGCTGGCGACCATTTCAGTGCGAGCCATGGCCCTGTTTGAGTTGCTGGCGTGTGGCCGGCGCTCCATGCCGTTTGGCCATCGCGCTAATGAGCCGTTTGAATCATATATTGGCTATCTCACGCCAGATGAAGTGTGGCAGTTAGCTCTGTGCCTGCGCAGTGTGCGTCCCCCTCACCAGGCTGAGGCGGAGGAGCACTACAAGCAATTTCGTTTGCGGCAGGCCACGGACTCTGAGAGCTTTTGTATGATAGATGAAGTATTGCCCGCTCATGCTGGCCCATTTGTCAGAATCGTGCGGATCGCGGCCTCGCAGGGATTGGGGCTGATTTGTAGCATTGAATAGGTTATTATGCATGATGCAATTGTGGTTGGCGCCGGACCCAATGGTCTGGCGGCGGCGATTACGATGGCGCGCGCCGGCTGTTCGGTGCAAGTACTTGAGGCAAAAGGGACGATTGGGGGCGGCTGTCGTTCGGCGCAACTGACGCTGCCAGGTTTTACACATGATGTCTGTTCGGCGATCCACCCGCTGGCCGTGGCTTCGCCTTTTTTGCGCTCGCTGCCATTGGAGCGCTATGGCGTCGAGTGGGTGCATCCCGACGTGATGGTGGCGCACCCGCTGGAGAATGGAGGCGCCGCGTGGCTGACCCGCTCGTTGGAAGAGACGACCGCGGAACTGGGTGCGGACTATGGCAGACTGATGCGCCCACTGGTGGAGCACTGGCAGGAGATATTAAAAACCTTTTTAGGGCCGCTGCGGCCTGCGATGGTACGTCATCCAATCATTATGGCACGCTTCGGACTGCTTGCCAGCCGCTCAGTAGTGGGGCTAGCGCGCGGGTATTTCAAAGAGGAGAAGACGCGAGCACTGTTTGCGGGACTGGGGGCGCATTCTATCCTACCGTTGGAGAGGCCGCCGAGCGCCGCCTTTGGCCTGGTGATGGGATTGCTGGCGCATAGCGCGGGCTGGCCCATAGCGCTTGGGGGATCGCAGGCCATCGTTAATGCGATGGCGGCCTACCTGCGCGACCTGGGCGGAGAGATCGTGACCGGCGCTGAAGTCAAGTCGCTGGACGCACTGCCGCCAGCACAGGTTGTGCTCTGCGACGTAACGCCGCGCCAATTGATGCACATGGCCGGTGAGCGTGTGCGGGGCCTTTACGAGTGGCAGTTGCGCAGCTACCGCTATGGTCCGGGCATATTCAAGATGGATCTCGCCCTTGATGGTCCTGTACCCTGGCTGGCGGAGGCGTGCCGGCATGCGGGCACCGTGCATGTTGGGGGCACTCTGGAGGAGATCGCTGCCGCCGAGCAGACCGTTGCGCGCGGTGGGCATCCTGAACGGCCATTTGTGCTGGTGGCACAGCAGAGCCTCTTTGATCCAGGGCGCGCACCCCAGGGCCAGCACACGCTGTGGGCATATTGTCATGTTCCTAATGGTTCGCAGGTAGACATGACAGAGCGCGTTGAGGCGCAGATTGAGCGCTTCGCGCCTGGTTTTCGCAAGCATATTCTGGCTCGTCACGTCTATAACGCCCATGAGATGGAGCGCTATAACTCCAACTATGTTGGTGGCGACATTAACGGCGGAGTGCAAGACTTTTTCCAGTTGTTTACCCGTCCTGCCATACAACCAATCCCTTATGCGACATCCGATGAGCGGCTCTACCTCTGCTCCTCCTCCACGCCGCCTGGAGGGGGCGTGCATGGCATGTGCGGTCATTTCGCTGCGCGCGCGGCGTTGCAGCGTTTGAAGGTCATGAGCAGGCGCCAGAACAGTGTACTGGGGAAGTGATCGCTTCCCCGGTACTGCTTTTAGATCTGTGGCGCTGGTGGCGTACTCTGGTCACATCAGGGCGTGAAATGTTGAGGACTCTATGATATGATAAGCTGGATAAAAGGGGC
>JAFMRP010000183.1:4155-8111 GCA_017354095.1 Ktedonobacteraceae bacterium | reverse complement strand
TTGCGCCAGCCGATCTTGAAGCGTCACAGTGTCTTCGTGCAGGTGATAACCATTTCCCATAGCTTTGGCTTTGAGGGAGGTGAGTTCTTGTTCTAAGGCTTGTAGCTCCTGGTGGATGGTCTGAATTTCGCGCAGTACGGCGCCGACCTGTGGCAGCAGGGCTTCGGCTTCCTCACGTGTAAAGTAATGTGGCATAGATGACCTGCACTCCTCCTTCGGACCTTATCAACAACATATGCACTTCTGTCATCATACCATATGGCTGGTATAGGTTCGCGCACCGCCTGCGGCGGTGCGCGAATGAAGAAAAATGGTATTGGGGGACACCCCCTCTCCTCTTATTCCAACCACCAACGCTGCTAGCGCAGCTAACCTTCGGTTCAGGTGGTCGGAGAGGAAGTACCCCCGGCAGGGGCGCTGCCCCTGCACCCCAACTGAAGACAATGGAGTTGGGGATACCCCTCGCCTCGGCAGGGGCGCTGCCCCTGCGCCCCAACACGCGAGAAAGCAGGGGGAGCAGCACCAAGTCAAGGTTTCGGGGTGGGAGTGGGTGTTATGGCTGGTCCGGGCGTGGTGGTTGCGCCAGGAGTGGGACCGCCGAGCACGATAGACAGGTCATCGAAGGTTTGCAGGTTGACGACGGTACCTCCGCCGCTGATATAGGTAGCGGTGATGGTATCACCGGGTTGAACCAGGGGCAGTTTGGGCGAGAGCGTGAGGTTGGCGGTGAAAATGACCTTCTGTCCCTCAACCTGGATGTAGTAGACGGTATTGTTGCCCTGAGTGACAGCCGAGATACGCTGTACTTTGCCCGTGACCGTCTGCTGCGTGCCCGTGCCGGTGGTATTGCCTCCGGACTGCGCAAGCCATTGTTTATAGTCGATCAGGGCCTGGGAGAGCGAGGTTTCAAATTGCACATTGCTGCCGTTGAGCTGCCTGGCATCCACAATGCCAACGGCCTGGAAAATGTCGCCGCTATTGGTATTCTGCACATAGATGGCCACCCAGGTTGGCGTATCAAAGATCTGGTAGAGCTGGACACTGGCGACATCGTAGTTTCGGATATTGGAGCGTGTGGAGGCAAAGGTTTTTTGCACATTATCGCCGATGCCCAGGCCTGACAGCGGGTAGAAGTCGGCCTCGTTCTTGTGCGTATTGAAGAGGATCACGCCAGTACTGGAGTTATCGCTGCCAGACGAAGAGGTCATGGGAATGAGCCAGACAGGTTGATCGATAGAGTTGTAGAGCAGTTCCGGCGCAGTGGCAGTTTTCTGCTGGCCCAGGCCGGAAGGGTTAAACCAGGGTGCGGAATGGTAGAGGCCCCACCATTCGAGATACTGCGAGACGGTTTCGGAAGGCATCACGCGGTCCACCCAGGCAGGAACCTTACCAGGGCTATATTTTGTGATGTCGCCGGTATGGGCATCGACGAGGAGCACTTCTGTCAGGTTGTCACCCGCGTAGCCACGGATGGGCTGCATCAACGAGATCGACCAGTAGGGATGGAAGTTATCATCCAGTTCCAAAGTTGGATCGAGAAGGCGGCCATAGGTATAGCCTGAGAGGTAGACGTGGCGCAGCAGGTCCTGGTTGAGGAGCGCACCGGGCAGGAAACCGATGGAGCTATTGGGCTGCACGGCATCGGTATAGAGCTTAGGCACAGCCTGCGGATCTTCGGCATCGACGACGACAAAGCCGGGCGTTCTGGGATTGGAGAGGTTGACAAAGATGTTGTTGTAAGACAGAGGAGCGACATAGTAGAGATGCTTTTTGATGGACATCAACGTGTAGCTGTCGGAGTCAAGCAGATACGCGGAGCCAAGGTTCTGGCCGGTTGAGCCAAGCACCTGCTGTCCTTTATAGGCGGCGACACTCTTGCTGACCAGGACGATATTGGAGGAGTCGGTGGGTGGCAAGACTTTGGACTGCGACATTCTGACGTTGGGGATAGCAGCCAGGGCTTTGGCATTGCTATCGAACCAGGTAGTGAAGATGGTGATGAGGAAAGAGCCAGCGACGATCACCACGCCAACGAAGATCAGACCGAAGATGCCGGCGGCTATCGAGCCACGTGGAACGTCAGGCGCGGCGGAGGAGCCGGATGTTGAGCGATAGCGCTGCCCTCCGCCTTCTATGGAGAGCACTAAGGGGCGGATGAAGGAGAACAGGCAGGCAACGCAGCTAAAGATCAGGGGCCAGGAGGCCCACTGCCAGCCGCCGAACGGGCCGGTCAGCGCGGGCTCGTTGAAGTAGAGGATGAAGAGCGAAAAGAGATAGTTAAAGATGAAGTAGCGCAGGAACCAGGAGAGGAACTGGCGCCAGGAGAAGCGATCGCGCCTGCCGAAGGCGAGACGGCCGATAGTGAGGATAGCCATCACTATGAGCGAGCCTATCAGGGCTATAAGGAAAATATTCATGGAAAGCTCCCGTTCTAGACGAACAGTTTACAGCCTATTATGCCAGTAATCTGGCCCACATACAACTATACGACCGACAATAAAAATAGACGCACGGTCGAGGGGCAAATCAAAACGCTGCGCGCCCGGGTGGTCTGCTCCAGGGATGGGTTGAGGAGAGCAAAAATTTTTGGGGAATCGATGTAAAAAACCCTCCACACCCTACACAGCGGCTTCCCAGGCCGATTTACACCCTCTACAACGAATTTTCATGTTGGACTGGCCGGCAACGTGAGCGGAGATGGCCGGCAGGGATGTCGTCGCCTGATATATTGATACTTATCAAAACAACAGAAGTAACACTTGTAACACTTCTGAGGAGACCGGGCAAAGGTGTCTGTTCGTTAGTTCATGGTATCGCGAGAGCGTCAGAAACCCGAAACGAACACTTACTGGTGGACGAAAAAGTGTTACAAGTGTTACAAGTGTTAGTTTTCTGGCATGAGCAAGTCCTTGATGGAGGGTGGTCGCTCGAAAAACGGTTGGTTCTGTTGGAATGGTTGGTTTCTCCTGCTCTGTCACACGTCGTTTGGGGGATGCGCCGCTGCATGAACATGCATAAATGTGGAAAGCCTTCCATCACTAGCTGATTATTTTAAATATATTTACCAAAAATAGCCTGTTATATGCCAATTCTATAAGTGCATTCATACCGAATATCCACTTTTTACGTATATGATTTTTCATAACCCACCAAGGATGCGTCGAATCGCAGCCAACCAATAAATTTTTATGGAGGCCGCCCCCTATGCTGAAAGACGTGCCCAGTATCGAAGTCCCTGTATCACAATTGAGAGAAATATACACTTCTGGACTCTATCTAGAGAAGAATCCTGGCTGGCATCTTGAGGAAGCGCCCTGGAAAGCGGAGCAGATTATGAGCATGCTGAACAAGCATGGTTTGAGTCCGCAGATGGTTTGCGAGGTTGGGTGTGGGGTTGGGGGAGTTCTGAAGCAGTTACAGGAACGGAGCGCCGAGACCTGCGAGTTCTGGGGTTATGATATCTCGCCCCAGGCTATCGCGCTCGCGGAAATGTTTCAGAACGAACGGCTGTATTTTCGCCAGGCTGATATATTGCAGGAAGCGGTGCCTCCGTTTGATCTTGTTTTACTGATGGATGTGCTGGAGCATCTTGAGGATCTGCAAAGCTTTTTACGCCGGTTGAAGTTGAAGGGGGAATATAAACTGTTTCATGTTTCATTGATGATCTCGGTACAAACGGTGGTGCGTAAAAATGGATTTGCCCATGTGCGTGAGAAGTATGGTATGGTCAACTACTTCACCAGGGATACATTGTTGCAGGCGCTGCGGGATGCGGGGTATGAGATTATTGATCATTGTTATACTACAAGTAGCACTGATTTGCCGACGCATGTGATGAGAAAGAGGTTAATGCGGCTGCCGAGGAGGGTGTTGTTTGCGCTGAACCGGGACCTGGCCGCGTGTTTGCTTGGGGGATACCGGTGTCTTGTGCTGGCGCGGTGAGAGAGGGGGCGGCC
>JAFMRP010000183.1:0-4145 GCA_017354095.1 Ktedonobacteraceae bacterium | reverse complement strand
GGATCGGGCCGCCCCTGCCCGGTGGTTATTTCTCCAGGGTGCTTTTGCTGTTGCGCTCGCCGTCGTAGGTGAGCAGGATGCGTTTATTGTCGTAGAGGGTTTCGAGGTGGACCGGGCGTCCCCAGAGCAGGTAGACATGCTGGAGTGTTTTTTCGGCGTAGGCCAGATCCAGCTCCTGTCCCTCAAAGAGGTGTTTGAGGTAGAGTTCGCGATTGCCCCGGTAGTCGCCGTTATCGACGACCAGGTAGGGGTAGCCGAAATTGGTCATGCTGGCCACGATGCCATCGCGCACCTTCTGCCAATTCTTCTCCACGATGACCCACTCGTCGCCCTCTTTTTTGTAGAGGTAGAGATCCAGGTCTTTGATGAGATCCTCGGTCAGGTAATTGCGCAGGAAGGAGACATCGTTCTCCATTTCGCGCACCTCGAACATTTTCGCGCGGCCCTGGCCGGGCTTGCGGCCAAGCTTCTCCTGCTCCTCCTGGGTGGGATTATCCCAGCGGCGTTCGATGTCTTCAAAGAGTTTGAAGCCGATGTAGTAGGGATTGAGCGAGGTGCGTGAGGGGGAGAGCACGCCGGAGTGCAGCTGGGCGAACTCCACGACCTCGGAATCGGAGATGGCGTTTCTATCGCCCATTTCGCGCATTATGCGCGAGTGCCAGATGCTATTATGGTGCAGCATGCCATTAGCAATGTAGCGATGTGTGCGATCTACCGTGATGTCATACACATCGGCCCTATCCTGCTCAACGCGTACCACTTCGTCAGAGGGATCTTCCTTGAGGAACCAGCGATGGGTCTGCAGGTATTGAGCCAGCTTCTCCTGTTTACGTTGCAGGCCAAAGCCAATCTCCAGAGCAAACAGCCGTGCAGACTCGCCCTTGATACGCACATTTGGTCCATAGCGACGTGAGAGAATGCCGTAATTGAGCAATACGATTTGCAGGGTCTGAGCGATCTCGTTGCTGAACGTAGACAGGATGACGCCATCGGTAAGCGAGGCGCAGCCGTCACAATCGAAGTAAGCGCGTAGAAAGGCGCTCATTACCGCTTTGGGTGAGCGTAAAACCGCGTCCGGTATGGTTTTCGCGCGAGCCTTCGCATGTAGATCGATGCCAAGCGAGCGCAGCAGATCGAGTACATTCGCCGAATAGAGAACGACGCGCCAGCGGCCTCCTTTGCCATTGACGGTTCGTGCATCCCAGAAAGGTACAGCTTCGATGGCAAACAGTTCCGCAACGAGTTGAGCATAGCGATTGGCCATTTCACGGTCACCAGAGGTGAAGCCGACAGCGTTTTTGGTGACATGGATATTGCCATCACCAACAAGGTAGCCAAGAAATTCGGCAAAGGCTTCAGTCATGTGCGTGGGAGCAGCCAGCGGGAAGCGGGAAGTGTAGACAGGTTTCCCGCCATTGCCAGACGCATAGCCTGTGCGCTGGATAGCTTCTTCGATGCGGGCCCTGGCAAATTGTGTCTGGCCGCGTAGTGAACGATAGACGGTATGTACGCCGACACCGGCCTCGCGAGCCACATCGGCAACCGTCGCACTGACTATCCTCTGTGGCTGGATAACCGGTACCAATGCTTCAGGCCAGATGTTCTCGCCGACGCTGAGGGGGATACGCTGCCCCACCCTGACATCTTTCAGTTCCAGCCATTGATCCGATCCAATGCTCAGCTTGTGACCCTCAGCGCCTTCAAGGACAAAACCACGCCGGGTATGCAGGCGTACAGTTGCAGCTTCGCGCGTGATATGACGATCGGTGATCTGATCTGTGTGACCGTTGCCGCTGCCAATAGCGACCGCCTCTCCCTGTGCTAACAACTTGTGCAGCGCGTCATAGCGCATGAAGCCACGCTCAGTCAAGAGGAGGCTGCTGCCGACCAGGCAGGCCCACCCCTCATTCATTACCTTAGTTTGCATCTGAGGCACAAAGTACAGCATCTCTGAGCGCACGATTTCGAGGAGGTCGCGCTGCCAGGGCTGGAGATGGGGTGCATAGCGGATCATGAAGAGCAGGATATCTTTTTCCGGCTTTTCGGGGAAGCGGGGTGGTTTGCCGGGCAGCAGGTCACGCTCCTCTTCTACCTGCTTTATGCGCTCATCCAGGCCCCAGAGGTCGTCGTACTCAGTCGATGGTTTTTTGGCCTCTTCCACGGGTTTCTCTTCATCGCCATGCAGGAACAGGTTATAGTCTATATGTTCCTGGATGGAGAGGGCCGCGTCGAGAAAGTGTTCTACTTCGGCTTTGCCATGATCGAACTCGTATTTGGCGATGCGTTCGGCGTGAATGCCGGCTTTGTCGATCATGCGGCGCGAGGTATGCTGGAAGTAGGCATTATTTTTGAAGAAGTCAGTATGGCCAAAGACATGTGCTGCGACAAAGGTATTTTGCAGCAGGTTGTTCATTTCCATCAGGAAGGCATAGCTGGGATTGGTATTGACTACCATCTCATAGATCTTGCTCAGGCCCAGGTCATACTGCATCTTCTGGCGGTAGTAGGCTTTGCCGTGAGTCCAATGGCTGAAGCGTCCGGGCAGGCCATAGGAGGCGAATTCGTACATGATCGATGCCGGCACCAGTTCAAAGTGGGTCGGGAAGGGATCGAGGCCGAACTCGTGTGCGATCTCCCAGGCTGTATCGATACCATCGCGCAGGCGTTCAAGGTCTGGATTGTTTGATTCTGATAAAGTCATGCAACATCTCCCTGGTTATCTAGAAGAAGGGACAGTTTCACGCTGAGCAAAGAATTTGCGGAGCGCGGGGTAGACCTCCTTTTTATCGGAGATGGTAACGGCGATGAACTTTTTGTCGTTCACTTTATTGTAGGCTGACATCAGCGTACTGGGTGAGCGATAGTGTCCCTCGCGGATCTCGCCATAGCCAAAGATGTTGCACTGCTCCATCAGTTTGGTGACGAGTTGGACGCAGCGGTCGTTGTCCCAGGGAAGGTTATCGCCATCCGAGAAGTGGAAGGGATAGATGTTCCAGTCGTGTGGATTGTAGCGTTCCTGGATAATCTGCAGGGCGAGTTCGTAGGCCGATGAGACCTGGGTGCCGCCGCTTTCGCCTTTGTGGAAGAACTCCTCTTCGGTCACTTCTTTAGCTTCGGTATGGTGGCTGATGAAGACGATCTGCACATTGTTATATTTGGTGCGCAGAAAGCGGACCATCCAGAAGTAGAAGCTACGAGCAATGTATTTCTCGAATTCTCCCATGCTGTTATGGCTGAGAATGCCATCTATGATGTAATTGTGGTGGTCAGCGACGCCAAAATCGTAGACCTGGACGTCTTCCTCGATACGATCGATACGCTGTATGCGAGAGACAACCATGCTGCGCTTGAGTACAGTGTTGATGTACTGTTGATCCTCCAGCGTTGCGGTAGCGCTAGCCGATAGGGTGCGCAATTGCTGTTGTGACAGCGTGTGAGTGTCTTTTTTGTAGTAGGTATACAGGCGAGTATGACCGGCGAGGTGGGAAAAGCGCTCGCGCCAGTTGTGCTCCAGAATATACTTACTGCGCATGGCATCGATGCCAATCATTTGTTTCTCTGCCAGAGCCTTCAATTTTGCACGTTTGGCTGGGCAAGAAAATCCGATATGCTCAAGGAAGAGCAGCACATCTTTGGCATTCACTGACAGTTTGTAGTACAGGCCAGCTTTAATAGTTCTATCGTCGCCCATGCGTGATTCTTTTTGCTCATAGCGATGCAAGCGCGCGCGGATGCCCCAGTATGAGAGCAAATGCTTCACCTGAGTTGCTAACTGATTGCTTGCAGAATAGAACATCACCGAGTGGTGCGCAATTGTACCTTCGGCATCAAAGAGGCCTCGCAGGAAAGCGGCGCGGATCTCCGGTTTTTCGCGGTAGATGCTTGCCTCGATATAGCGATTACGAGAGAGGCATTTCAGCATGGGATAGGTAGCTACCAGTTGACGAGCTAAAGGGGCCGAATTGAAATGGACACGCCAACGATCTGAGCGGTTTCTGATCAAACCTTTCACGCCAAAAGCACGTTCAAAGGTTTCGGCGTATATCTGCAATCGATCCTGGCTCTCATCCGTCAGGAAAATGGTCGAACTGTTAGGGCTGATGAAAATGTGTCCATCCCCTAATAGGGCTCCTAACATGTAAGCC
>JAFMRP010000182.1 GCA_017354095.1 Ktedonobacteraceae bacterium | reverse complement strand
GCGCAGCTCGGCCTCTTCATACCAGGACAGACGTTCCAAGAGCAGGCGTTGTAGTGTAGCAAGGGGTTGCGGACCCGCCAGTAGTGGGCGCAGTTCAGGCAGCGCACCGGCAGCCAGAGCCACGTCCTGCTGATCCTGCAGACGACGCAGCGCAGAATCCGCATCTACCTGCAAAAAGACTCTCACGCCACGCTCGGACATGATGGCGCGATTGCATTCACGCGTAACAATGCCACCACCGGTGACAATGATCGAGCGTTCCATGGCTCCAGAGGCTCGTTCCAGAGCACGGCTCTCGCAGGCGCGAAAATAATCCTCGCCATGCCGATCAAAGATAGCCGGGATGCGCTCCCCACAATCCTGCTCCACCAAAGCATCGATATCAAGTAGAGGCCAGTGCAAACGCTGAGCGAGCAAACGCCCAACAGTGCTCTTTCCGCTACCGGGAAGTCCAATCAAAAATATATGTTGCATGTCGCTATTGTATCACGAGGCTTTTCACGGCGGGAATGGAGAAATTGGGGAAGATTCACATGCTCACTGAGGGCTTTTCCTCTGTCAAGCGACGTTAAGTATTGACAGTGAAAATCAAGCGTCTACGCTGTCAACTTCGCTGTCAAATGAACACCGCTCAGCACCCTTGTAGAGCACAACGAGACACTTTCAGTTGTCTGAATTATGGCTCACCCGCAGGTTTGCTGATCAGAAAAAGGGCATGAGAGGCCATTTCAGGGAACCGGGAAAGAGCTACCTCACTCGTCAGGTGAGTGGTCCCACTGGATACCAGCGATGTTCACCCCGGTTGCTGTGCCAGATCCATAATGAAGAGCCAGGGGATTCCGCGCAGGTCAGCCCCCTGGAAGTACGCCCCGTTCACCCGGACCTGCTCCAGATTGGCCCCCTGTAAGTTGGCATTGCGAAAATCAACATAATGAAAATGAGCATGACTCAGATTAGCACCGCTCAGGTTCGCTCCACTCAGATCTACCCAGAACAGCTCCGCACCGCTCAGGTTGGATTCACTGAGGTTCGTCCCTTCCAGGCGAGCCCCACTCAGATCAGCACCGCTCAGGTTCGCCCTGTTCAGATCGGTCCCACTCAGATCGGCACCGCTTAGGTCAACGTGGATCTCTCGATATCGCTGTCGCCATTGGTTCCACGACGCTACTCCCTGCTCTAGTCGAGCAACATCCTCCTGGTTCGCCATTGGGGTTCCTCCTTGGCTTGCTTCTCTGCCCAGAGTATATGAAGGCGTTCCCTGCACGTCAAACGGAGAGGGCCTGGGACGGCTGTTCGGCTCCTCATATCTCTCATCCTGATCAGCAAAAATGCGGGTGAGCCGGATTATCGTAGAGCAGCTGCGTTGCGTCTCCTATGTTATCATATGGTATCTTACCGCCTAATACGTGTTTCAGTCAAACAAAGCGAAAGGAATCAACGATGGCAAGTGATGAAGGAACGTCCCAGCATCTGTCCCCATTCGATGCAATTCGCCAGGTGACAGAAGAAGGCAATGCATACTGGTCTGCTCGTGACTGAGCCCAACTTCTGGATTATACACAGTGGCACAACTTCAAATATGCGTTGGAGAAGGCTATCACCGCCTGCCAAAACAGTGGGGCTGATCCAGCAGACCATTTTGCTGCTAGCAGCAAAATGGTGCGACTTGGCTCGGGAAGCCAAAGAAAGGTAGAGGATTACCACTTATCCCGTTATGGTTGTTATCTGCTCATACAAAATGCGGATCCAGAGAAAGAGATCGTTGCACTCGGACAAACCTACTTTACCGTGCAAACCCGCCGCCAGGAGCTTGCGGATGAAGAAATCCTTGCAGGATTGTCTGAGGATCAGCGTCGTCTCCTCATCCGCAGGCAGCTGACGCTGCATAATCGCCAGCTCGCAGAGACCGCCAGCCATGCGGGAGTGATTACCTCGAAAGACTTTGCGATCTTCCAGGACCATGGATATGCAGGCTTGTATGGTGGCCTCAAGGCGAAAGATATTCATACACGCAAAGGATTGAAATCGGGGCAAAAAATCCTCGACTATATGGGGAGCACTGAGCTCTCTTCTCGTCTCTCGAAGCAACGCTCCTACTGCCGGGGGAACGGCAGCGCCCAGATCCACACACATACAGCAAAAGCGATGCTCCCGAGGATCACCAACAGGTGAAAGACCTCGTGGTACCCCCAGATGCGGGGCCATGGATCAGGCTTCTTGCGTGCGTAGATCACGGCACCTGCGGTGTAGAGGATCCCACCGAAGATCAGGGTGGCGACCGCCATCCAGGGCAGAACAGACAAGAATGCAGGGAGCGCGAGTACGACGACCCAACCCATCCCAATGTAGAGCGTCGCCGTAAGCCAACGAGGCAATGGTAAGGTGAGGATGGACGTGCTGACACCACACCCAGCCAGAAGCCAGACGACTACCAGGATGGCCAGCCGAACCCAGCCGGTCAGGATGTTGAAACAGAGCGGGGTATAGGTTCCAGCAATCAGCACAAAGATGTTGGCGTGGTCGATGGCACGCAGCACCCGCCGTTTGGCTGGCTTCCAGGTGATGATGTGATAGATGGCACTCACGGTATAGAGTTCAACCATGCTCAGGCCAAATATGAGCAGAGAGATCATGCGTGGAAGATCGGCACGACTGAACCAGCCTAGTATGATGGTGAAAATGAGAGAGACAACTGCGGCAATAGCATGGGACCAGCCGCGCAGCAGCGGTTTGACTTTTCGGGGAAGTGTTTCGCTCGTGCTGGTTGGGATCGGGGTCATGGCTCTCGATGGCTCCTTGATCGTGCTTCTCTTGGGAGGATACCCTGTTCTGGTCGGGATTGCAACGTTGCTGGCTAACAGGGGCAGGGTGATGAAACTGTCAAGCAAGGTTACAAGGGAGGCGTCAGCACTGTTCAATTTGGCTGAAAATCACCGGTTTAGTAGCCAATTCTTGTGCTCTTGATAGCTGAAAATAAGGGGCGCTTCATAGCCAAAAAGTCCAACGCAACGCTGCGTCGGCACTATGAAGATCGGCGTTTTTTCACCGACGTTAATACCTCCCCGAAGATGAGCAGGAGAAAAGATATCCCGCTATCTCTTAAAAGAGGATAAATATCCAGAAAAGAGATGGTCAGTTTTTTTGGATAGCCTCGATAACAAATTGAAACAGTTCTTGATAGCTCACCGCGATCCCATACCCCCCTCTTCTTTTGGTTTCAGCCTTCAAGTCTGAGCGGTCAGCACCAGCGAAAAGGATAAAAGGTATCTTCATCTGCTGTTTTCGTAACGCTTCTAACAAGGTAAATCCAGCTTGTTTATCTGGAGGCCGATTCATATCAGAGATAATCACATCGTAGGGGTCTAAACGTATCCTTTCCAAGGCGTCATTGGTGGAAGTGCTCAGTGTAAAATGAATGCCTAATGCTTCTAATGCTTTTCTTGGGTAAATATTACTTGAGGGATTGTCATCAACCCATAGCACTTTTGCACCCGCCACCTTTTGAACGGCTTGTGGTGTGGCTGCATTCATCACAAGGTTGACTATTTCTTGTGCTTTATCTACAGGAAGAGCCTGTTGTTCGACGCCATCCCGTATTGTGTGTAAAGGCAGGCAAAGATACAAAGCAGACATTTTTTTGTTCACGGGATCGAACAGAAGAGGAAAATACAGCCCCGTTGCGACACTTGATGTAGCCGGATGGTTAACGCAGAGTGGCGCTCATACCTGACAGTTCACCCAGCTTGTCAGGACAAGCCGATCCGAGGTACAATGAGTAAAAGAGTGTCATTCCATCAGGAGGATTTTCTCCTGGAAAGGATTGGTATGGAAGATTCTTTGCAGATGATGCGAACCAAAATCCTCTCAAAAAAGACCCCTCCAGAGGAGATAACGACTCTTCTTGCCAAAGGATATCCAGCTCTGGCTCCTCTCGTGCCCACTCTCTTGGAGAAGCTCCAGGATATGAATTGGCCCAATGCCTGGCAAGTAGCTCGATTTCTTTCGACTATTGGAAGACCTCTGTTGCCGTATGTACGCGACATTTTGCAGGGCGATGACCGCGTTTGGCAATATTGGCTCCTTTATGCTCTTGTGGAAAGGTGGGATACCGAACTGGTTGCGCACATTCAGGCGGAACTTTTCACCTTAACGCAACTGACAGATAAGGAAGAGGTCGATATTGCGGCGCTTTCGCAACTGGCAAAGCGACAGTTGATTGACGATGAAACCTTCCATCAAATCGTCGAGCAAAAAAAACAGTTGTATCAGGACACGATCATTCAGGAAGAGTTGGATGAGATAGATCATGTCCATTCCTAACAAGTCACGGCTTGTCTGCGCTGACCACTCTCTGGTTAAGAAGGCCGGGTGCCACCAGTCGAGATCCGAGAAAAGAGGTTCTTGCATTCCAGGCATTACACAAGATGCTCAGGAAACAACACCTCTTCCCGAACCACCCTTTTCGGCTGGTTGTTTCTCTTCTGTCAGCTATCAGGATTTAATCCTTACGAAACTGGGATCTTCGGCAAGCGGATATCCTGTATCACCGCCCAGACAATGGTGAGGCATGAAGTTTCCGTCGTAAAAGCGTCGATCTGATCGGTGCGCTGCCGGACATTGCTAAACAAGCTTTCAATCGCGTTCGTGCTCCGAATATACCGATGCATGACCGGTGGGAAAGCATAAAACGTGAGTAAATGCTCTTCGTCTTCGCACAGACTGCGGACGGCCTCGGGATAGCGTTTCTGATACTTCGCTTTGAAGGCCGCCAAATTGACCAGTGCCTCTTGCTTGTTCTCCTGGTGCCAGATCCCTTTGAGTTCAGTCATCACCTCCTGCTGCTCGCGTTTGGGAATAGCGCTCATGATGTTGCGTTGCTTGTGAACCAAACAGCGTTGATGCAAGGTGCTCGGAAAAAGGTCAGCCAGTGCAGCAAGCAATCCGGTATGTCCATCGGTGACCAGCAAATCCACCTGGCTCACTCCACGAGTTTGCAGGTCTTGGAGCAACGCCTCCCATCCATCCTTACTTTCCTCTGCACTCGCACGGAAAGCCAGCACTTCCCGATTTCCTTCCAGATCCACACCCAGCGCCGTTAAAATCATGGTCGCATCTGTTTGTGCTCCATGGCGAACGGTAAAATGGATCCCATCCAGGTACATAATGCGATAGTGGGGAAGCAGGGGACGCTTGCGCCAGGCTTCATATTGCTCGGTCAGGGTTTGGTTCAGGCGACTGACGGCACTGGCACTGGGCGCCACTCCCATCAAAGTTTGAGCCACCTCACCGACTTTATGGGTACTCGTGCCACTCATAAACATCTGGGTCAAGGCTTCAGCCACCTCCGGTTCATAGCGGCTGTAACGCTCGAACACCTGACTGTGAAACACTCCTTCCCGATCTCTCGGAACGTTCAGGTCTTCGATGCGTCCCGTTGGGGTCACCAAATCACGAGTGTAGGAGCCATTGCGATACCCACGACGATGAGGTGTGATTTCTCCCCACGAGGCTTCAATGCACTGCTCTAACTCTTCACGCATCACCTGTTCAATCAACACTTGGACCGCGCTCACAGCCAGGCGACGCAGATACTGACGAAATTCCTCCTGCTCTGGCAGCGCAGGTGATGGGGATTGCTGAGTTGAACCTTCAGAAGTCGATGTGGTAGGCTTGTTCTTGGGTACAGGCATAGTCTCCTCCTTTTCTGGAAATGAGTGATGTGTTCTCAAAGAACACCCTATGCCTGTAGTATCATCTCAAATATCCTTCTAGAAAAGGCTGGCCTTTACACATAACTCGGCATGGTGTCACAAAAATTACGGGCAAGCTTTCAGCATAAGCCCCGGCCACCCCGTTGAAGGCCGAAAAGGCACCCACATTGAACGTCGTAATGACCGCTCCAACGCCGTTGACACGTGCATAGCCTTCAGCGACATACGCCGCATTGAGTTCATTGCAGCAGCCAATTTGCTGTATATTCTTGTTCCACAGCAGCTGGTCGAGCAGCACGAGATTGTAGTCCCCTGGTACCATGAAATAGTGTTTCAGGCCAATTTGCTCGAACCGCATTGCGAGGTAATTTCCAACGGTATAGGTAGTCGTTGTCATGTCTTCTCGCATAGGGGCCATAGTTGGTGCGATGGTTTTCATACGTCAATGACTCTCCTTGAATGTGCTACGTGCTTGTTATACAAAAGAAGACCATTTGGCTCTGCGTATCACTGTCATGCAGCATCCGGCTATTTGTGAGGTATCGTGATATCGACAGTGTTCGACGTCTCTTGACATGGTGCTCGTGAGATGCTTCCTTCCAGGTCCATGATGTGCATCAGCGAGTCATGTCATTGATAGGGCAACGCTTGATCAGCTGCGCCTGCAGAACAGTGAACTGATCGATGAGGTAGTGATCCTCGCTGTCAACAGCTTCTTTAGCGAATTGACCAGGCGTGAAATTGCCTATGCCCAACAGCAGGGCAAGCCCATTTGCTGGCTGGAGCTTTGCTTTCCCTCTCACTCGATGGTCCATCTTGTTACAGTGTTTGCCCTTGTAGCTATCAGCCACAAGGGCTTGTGTATGCAAAGGAGTTTTTCCCATGAGCGAATTACTCACCATATCCGAAGTGGCCCACCAGTTGCGAGTCGAGTATGCGACTGTTCGACGCTGGATCAACCAGGGAACACTGGAAGCCGTTCGCCTCGATGAGGAAGGCGAACGGCAAGGCTATCGCATCAAGCGGGAGACGCTCGATCGCGTGTTGAACCATCAGCAACCCAACTAGCTAGGAAGAAAGGGGACTTGCCATCACATGACTATCGCGACCACTGTTACCACCCTCCAGGCGCTGCTGGACGACGAGCGGCAAGCACAGGCGGTGCGAGGTGTGGCTGATCTGCTTGATCGGCATGCCCGCCGCAGCACTATACGGCGACTGCTTCAAGAACTGGAAACCACCCACCAAGCGCTTCAGCAACAGCTCTGGCGTCTGCCCCCGCTGCCTCCTTTGGAGATCGTTCGCTGGGCGCAAACGGTGCAAGCCATGCCCAACCTGGCCTTTTTAGAAGTCGATATCACGGGTTTGCACGATGCTGACATCATCCGTCTACTGGTGCTCACAGGCCAGGGGAAGATTCTGCTCGACTGTTATGTGAAGCCTTCACAACCCATCAACGCGCAGATCTCCCATATCACGGGCATTACCCAACAGGAACTGGACCAGGCCGGGATTGCTTTGGACGAGGCGCTGGCTCGTCTAGAGCAAACACTGCACGGCAGATACATCCTGTCCTACCATCTCGACTTTGACCAGCGACAGTTGAGCGAGGCAGCGAGACGAGCACACCGACCAGCCCTCTCTCTGGTAGGGGAGTGCCTGATGCAGCGGGCCATGCAGTACGATGCCGTCTCGTCTTACCCCAAACTGGAAGCGCTTTGCCAGCGTATCGGGCAGCCGTTACCACCTCAGCCTCACCAGACTGCCCTGGACCGGGCGCGTGGACAGGCTGAACTGCTGGATGCGATGGCCAACGTTCTCCATCAGGCATCTGCACCTCTCATCACCCGGCCACCCGTGAACGAAGACGGGGAGACTGATCTGGACGACCAACCTTTCTAACACCGCGTGTGCTCTGGACTGACGCATGAAAACAGAGCTGTCATTGGAAGCCATCCGCTTGCCCCGCCGTTATTGGAAGTCGGTGGGGCATCCTGTTCTTCGGAAGAAAAGGAGCCCTCGCACATGATCACCTCCGCCAAACAGCAGCTAGTCAGAACCTACGCCACCGTGGGGACGCTCTACACCGGTGGCTATGCTTCACCCCCAGATGCGGCTCGTGTCGGGCGCCTGATGCATCAAGAGACGCGCTATCTGGTAGATATTCGTCGATCCCCACGCTCTCGCTGATGTCCAGCCTGGAATCAGCGTCAACTGATCGAACGCTACGGCGAGCGTTACCTGTGGGAACCAAGACTGGGCAACCTGCACTATCAGCAGCCGGAGCGGGGTATCCTGTTGGCAAACGGTTATCAGGAAGTCATTCAAGATCTAGCCGTCCAACTGATGGAAGGCACCTCGCTCCTGCTGCTGTGCGCCTGTAAAAACGAACGTACCTGCCACAGAACGCTG
>JAFMRP010000181.1 GCA_017354095.1 Ktedonobacteraceae bacterium | reverse complement strand
CCTGGATCATTCTTACCTGCGGCCTGATTCAGATACCAATCTACATTGCTTATGGACTGGCCAATATAGCTCTGATCGTCGTCGTATTATACGCGATACATAGCGCAGTGTATGCTTTCATTCAGCCCGCGATTGATGCACATGTGGCCTCATCGTCGAACAGCGAGATGAGGGGCAGGATACAAGGATTGTACTCGACGGTTGGCTTAATTGGCTCTTTCGTAGGAGCAAGTGGCTTTACCCCACTCTATACGATGAACTTCCGTTTTCCCCTGTTTGCTATGGGTATTGGTTACGGCCTCTGCTTACTCGTCGGATGGCTGTTTATCCACCTGAGTGAAAAGCGAAACAGACGAACAGGAATGTAAAGCCTCTCCAGTATCTTCGGGGCAGCTTTGTACCATTTGAACAATAATTTTCCCCCTGGTTTAAGCACAGTTCAAGCGAGACAAAAGGAGAGATGTGTGATACGCTGTGTATGGAGTAGTATTTTACGCTGCTATCCAGCCAGGGACGAGAGCATAGGTAACCACTTTATGCAGACACACATGACAACCTCAACATCGCCAACGGGTAAAACAGGACGCCGGGCAAAAATAGCGATCATTGGCGGTGGCAGTCTCTTTTGTGCCGAACTAGTGAGATGCTTTATCCTCCACATCAATATGCTCAAAGGATGCCACATTACCTTGATGGATATTGATACCGCTAACCTCGATTTGATTTACACTATCAGCACGCGACTGCTTCAGCAGGCCGGGGCCGATCTCACGCTTGAACGGACAACGGTGTTAGAAGATGCATTGGAGGATGCTGACTTTGTCCTGACAACGTTCCGCACAGGTGGTCTCCAGGCACGCCTTCTCGATGAAAAGCTTCCCTTGCAGTATGGTTTGCTCGGACATGACACTGTTGGGCCTGGCGGCTTTTTTTATGCTTTGCGCACCGCTCCCGTAGTCGCGGGTATAGCAGCAACCATTGAGAAAGTCGCACCCAAAGCTTTTTTGCTCAACTATACCACTCCCAGCACTATCATTACCGAAGCCATCGCACATTCAAGCGGTATTCGTGTTATTGGCCTGAGCAATAGCCCGGCACGCTCTATCCATCTGCTGGCCAGGATGGCTGGCGTTGAGGCCGCGCCGGGGAAACGGCTCTACCCGCGCACGGTGGGGCTCAATCATGGCAACTGGACCACGAGCGTCTGGCGTGAAGGAGTCGATGTGCTGCCCCAGATCGTCGCCTGGTGTGAAAATTACATCGCAGATCAACCAGCGATGGCACCTGACAACTATGCATTGATGATGCTCATCACACTGACAGCCCACTATAAAGCGATCCCTTCATACCATATGCACCATTACTATTTTCCCGAGCAGGTACGAAATTTTTTGCTCCGTAAAGCCACGTCCCCGGCAGAGGATATTCTGGCAAAGCTGCCGTCCATCCTCGCCCAGTATCGCGAAGAATCCAGGAAAAAACTTCCACAGCTGATGAACCTGCCCGAAGATAGTCTGAGTGGAGACTACACGCTGGATGTACTGCGCTCCATACTGAACGATACCGGCGAAGAATGGGTGCTCAATGTGCAGAACAATGGGTCCATCAATTTCATCGATGACGATCGGGTGGTGGAGGTCCCCTGCCGCGTTGACGCCCGAGGGGTCACGCCGCTAGCGCAGGGCGATGGTGGGTTAGAGCTGGATCAGACCGGGTTAATTGCGCTGCTAGCAGAATATGAAGGCGCTACTGCCAGGGCGGCGCTCTGGGGCACACGCCGCGAGGCCATCAAAGCACTGGCCTCCAATCCGCTGGTCATGTCTTACAGCAAGGCGGAACAGATCTATGATGTTATGGCAGTCGCTCACGCACGCTACCTTCCAGAGCGTTTGTTAAAATAGTGCCAGCACAGCGCGCCAGCTTTGCCTTCACAATTGCGCATTTACATGATATTATCTGCATATAGCGTCAAATTGACTGTCAATGCAGCCGGCCAATGTTGGTTCCTTGAGGGTGAGGTTTTACGATGAGCATTGCTGAACAGCCTTTAGTAGAGGCTTCAGTTCCCGCGTATGAGCGCCTATCGGTGGAACGTAAAGCTGCCATAGTACGCGAGCTGAGCGCGCTATTGGGCGAGCGTTACGTTTTGCACTCCTCGTATGATGTGGCGCTCTATGAGTATGATGCTTCTATCGATCGCTGTCCTCCCGATGTAGTTGTCCTCCCTGCCTCCAGCCAGGAGATCGCACAAATTGTGAAGATAGCGGCTCGCTATCGTGTGCCAGTGGTCCCACGCGGTGCCGGTACTGGCCTCAGCGGCGGAGCCATTCCGGTTTATGGTGGTATCGTCATTGTTTTTACGCGCATGAACCGCATCCTCGAAGTCGACTATGAGAATCTACGCGCCGTTGTCGAGCCAGGTCTCGTCAACCTACATCTGAGCATTGCGCTTAATCCGCAGGGTTTCTACTATGTGCCTGATCCCAGCAGCCAGCGGTCCTGTACCATCGGAGGCAATGTTGGAGAAAATGCCGGAGGCCCGCACACCTTGATCTATGGTGTTACGACCAACCATGTGTTGGGTCTGGAGATCGTGACCGCAGATGGCGAAATTATGGAGGTGGGAGGGTGGACACCGGACAATCCAGGCTATGATCTGACAGGCCTGCTTATCGGCTCAGAGGGCACCTTGTGCATCGTGACCAAAATCATTGTGCGGATCGTTCATATGCCCGAAGCGGTGAAAACCATGATCGCCGTCTTTGACACCATGGATGATGCCTCCAACACTGTTTCTGAAATCATTGCCAGCGGAGTCGTTCCCGCTGCGATCGAGATGATGGACCAGATGATTTTGCAGGCAGTCGAAGCTGATAGCCACGCCGGTTATCCTATGGATGCCGCGGCGGTGCTGCTGATGGAAACGGAAGGAATGAGCGAGAGTGTTGCTGAGCAGTTAGAGCAGATTGTAAGTATTTGCAACAAGCATCATGCGCGTGTGGTGCGTATTGCCAGGGACGAGGCAGAGCGCCAGCTGCTCTGGGCAGGGCGTAAGAATGCATTTGGCGCGGTCGGGCGCATCAGTCCGGAGTTCTATGTGCAGGACGGTGTGGTGCCACGCACGAAGCTTCCGTATGTGCTGCGGCGAGTCAGCGAGATATGTGAACATTATGGGCTGAGGGTGGGTAATGTTTTTCACGCGGGGGACGGCAACCTGCACCCTCTGATCCTCTTCGACTCGCAGGTACCCGGTGAAGTTGAGCGGGTGCGCCAGGCCGGCCATGAGATTCTGCAGGTCTGCGCAGAAGTTGGCGGGACGATTACGGGCGAGCATGGAGTGGGCCTGGAAAAGCAGGAGGAGATGGCATTAATTTTCAACAACGTAGACCTGCAAGTTATGCAACAGGTTCGCACGACATGGAACCCTGATCAGCTTCTCAATCCTGGGAAGCTCTTCCCCAGGCCGGGCCGCTGCGCCGACATCAAACAGATTTAATCTATCGTAGATTGTCCGTCTTTGGAGCAAAGTTATGGGTGAGATTGAAGCACTTATTGATGCACTCCAGCAGCATATCCCCTCGGCAGAGATCATCAGCGATATTGATAAGCTGCGTGAATGTACCATCGATGGAGTGATACCGCGCCTCATAGTAACCCCTGGCACTGTTGAGGAAACCGCGCAAACGGTGGCCTTGATCAACCAGCATGGTCTTACATTGCTCGCACACGGCAATGGTTCCCAGATCAATCTCGGTGGACTACCTGAGCGCATTGATGTGCTGGTAAATACCACCCGTTTGAATCGCGTATTAGAGCATGAAGCGCCCGATCTGACCTGCCAGGTCGAGGCAGGCATCACATTAGCAGCGTTGGGGAAGCAACTGGCCGCCAGCGGACAGCGGCTGGCGCTTGATCCGCCCAACGCCGACCAGATGACCATTGGCGGGTTGCTCTCCAGCAATGCAAGTGGCCCCAAACGACACCGCTATGGCTCCGCTCGTGACCAGGTGATTGGCTTGCGTGTCATTCAGGCAAATGGAGAAATTGCCAGCAGCGGCGGGCGTGTTGTGAAAAACGTGGCTGGCTATGATTTGAATAAACTGTATATCGGCTCACTCGGTACGCTGGGCCTGATTGTCGAGGCCAACTTTAAGCTCCAGCCCATACCAGCGGCTGAGCGCACGCTGCTGCTCACCTACGCCAACGTCGAAGACGCCATGCGCACGGTCATTGATATCAATGGTTCTCTGCTCGCCCCCAGCGCGCTGGAGATGATTGACGCGAACGCAGCCAGCGACATGGTTGATTTTTTTGGCTTACAGCTGCCAACCAACGGTTACAGCCTGGCGATCAATTTTGAGGGGAGCCTGGTAGGTATTCAGCGCCAGTTTGATGAAGCACGCGTACTGGCACGGAAAAACAACGCCCTGCTGGGGGATGAGCTGGAAGGTGAGGGACAGGAACAATTCTGGAGCGTCATACGCGAGCATATGCAGGGCACGCTGACCTGTAAAGTCGCTATTCTTGTTTCACAGATTGCCGCGTACCTGCGTCATGTTGAGCGCATCTGCGCAGAGCATCGGTTGGAGGCCGCGATAGTAGCGCACGCCGGCAGTGGTATTCTCTATATTGAGCTGCGACCGTGCGATGCTTTTCCCCGGTTGGTCAAGGCCATCACAGAGATGCGCCAATGCGCGCATGAAGCGCGCGGCAGCCTGGTTGTGGAGCGCTGTCCGGCTGATCTCAAGCATCTTGTCAATGTGTGGGGAGAGCCAGGGGCGGATTTCCGTTTTATGCAGCGCCTCAAGCAGCAGTTTGATCCCAGCGGGACATTCGCTCGTGGCCGCTTCCTGGGAGGGCTGTAGCCTGTTAACGATGCCTGGTGCTATACTAGGGTGCGAGATTTAATATGTGAGAGGAAGGTTTCCGGGAGGGTAGTGAGCAGAACAAATCGGGTGGTCGTTACGGCCCAGGCAGAATTCGCACAGGCAGCCCTGGAGGAGCTCCAATACCTGGACCACCAGTTACAGCAGATTGAAACACTGGCACCGGGTATTCTTTTATGCCAGGGCACAGATGTGGCAACGTTGCAAGATAAGGCCGCCAACCGGCGTCCAATATTTGTGCGCCACCTCGCGCCGGTAGAGGCCGTGGTAGACGTGAGCAATACAGAGCGAGATATTGGTGCTATAGCGCTCGCACTGGCAGAACTACCCGGCTTTGCCCTGCTAGAACGGGGTACACGTTTCGCAGTGCAATCACGAATCGTTCAGACCGGGCAGGGAAAGGTCGAGCGACCATATAGCAGCGGGAAATTGAACCAGGCACTGGCCGAGGCATGCGCAGAGGAAACCGGGGCAGTAGAATGGATAAAAAAGCCGCAGATGGTCATCTCCATCCTCTGCACGCCTTCCCAGGCGCTACTGGGGATCTCCAGCGCCGAGGAGAATTTGAGCAGCTGGCCCGGTGGGGCACGGCACTTCGCGCAGAGCGAGGAGCAGATCAGCCGGGCCGAATTTAAGCTGTTAGAGGCTCTGGAAGTCTTTGGCGTTGAGCTGCCATCCAGCGGTAGGGCTGTGGATCTGGGCGCTGCCCCTGGTGGTTGGACGCGCCTGTTGCTGGAGGCCGGGCTGCATGTTGTCGCAGTAGATCCAGCAAATCTTGATCCCCGATTAGCAGGGCAGAAGCCCCTGGAACATTATCGTGGTTACGCAGAACGCTATCTTGCCGAGTGCCTGCGGCGCTCCTGGCGATTTGATATTATCACGAATGACATGCGCATGGATGCACGCGACGCGGCTCGCCTTCTGGGCAAGGCAGCCAGTTGCCTGCGCCGGGATGGAGTCGTGATGAGCACCCTCAAATTGCCGCATGCCAGCGGGGGAATCAATCCACTGGCAACGCTGCGAGAGGCCATGAGCATTCTGCGTCATCACTATGCTACAGTACAGGCCCGCCAGCTATTTCATAACCGGCAGGAAGTAACCATTGTCGCCGCCCATCCCCAATTCACAAAGCGGGGATAGCATTATCTGACTGTTTGGAGGCAAAATATGTCAACCGAATCCGCACCTGTGGTAAAGATCAGTCCCCCTCGTTCGGGGCCATTGCGCCGCAATACGCACACGTATGATCTGATACGCCAGTGTATTCACTGCGGCTTTTGCCTCCCCACGTGCCCAACCTACGCGGTGCTGGGCGTAGAGATGGACTCGCCGCGTGGACGCATTTACCAGATGCAGGCGGTGGCTGATGGACGCCTGGAGGTCAACGACGACTTCGTTGAGCATATGTATTGTTGTGTTGGCTGCCGGGCTTGTGAGACTGCCTGCCCATCGGGGGTACAGTTTGGCAAATTGATTGAAGCGGCCCGCGAGCAGATACAGATCAGTCAGCAACAGGATGCGGTGGAAGCACCTGGCAACGGCGCGTATGCTTCTGAGGCGGCGGCGCCAGCTGCCAGCAGTTCATTGCCTCAGCGGCTGCTGCGCCGCTTCTTTTTCGATGCTATGCTGCCCTCGCGCACGGCGCTATCGCTAGTCTTTGGCGGTCTGAAGCTTTACCAGCGCAGCGGCTTGCAGGCGCTGACACACCGCACCGGGCTGCTGGACCTGGTCAACAATCTGCCCACGCCGTTCAAGGGGCAGTTGCGCTTGCCGGAAGCATTGATGCACGATGCGCGGGGCGAGGTCATTCCTGAGCAACTGCCCGAAATCACATCGGCCATCGGCCAGCGGAGCTATCGCGTGGGTGTGATCAGTGGTTGTATCATGGACCAGGTGTTTCATGATATCAACCAGGCCACTATCCGTGTGCTGGCGGCTAACGGCTGCGAGGTTGTCACACCGCCCCAGCAGGGTTGCTGCGGCGCGCTCCATGTGCATGGCGGCGAGGCTGAACGAGGTAGGGCACTGGCCAGGCACAATATCGATGTTTTTGAGAAGTACCAGTGCGACGCGATCATTATCAACTCGGCCGGCTGTGGCTCTACGCTCAAGGAGTATCATCACCTGCTGCGCGATGATCCTGTGTACGCCAGTCGAGCCGAGGCGTTCAGCAAAAAGGTAAAGGACATCAGCGAGTTCCTGGCAGAGATCGAGATGAACCAGCAGATGGGCGAGATCGAGCAGACGGTGGCTTATCATGACGCGTGCCACCTTGGACACGGCCAGAAGGTGAAAAAGCAGCCGCGCCAGCTGCTCGGGTCCATTCCAGGCCTGAAGCTAGCCGAACTAAAGGAGGCGGACTGGTGCTGTGGCAGCGCGGGTGTGTATAACATTACCAACCAGGAGATGGCCAGCGAGCTGCTTGAGCGCAAGATGAACAATATCGCGGCGACCGGGGCCAGTATTATCGCGACAGGCAATCCTGGCTGTATGATGCAGATCGCGATGGGTATACGCCAGCGCGGGCTACCAATGGAGGTCAAGCACCCAGTGGAGCTGCTCGACGAGGCTTACCGCAAGGGAGGGCTGTATGACCTGCCTGTAAGGGAGGTAGTAGAGGGAGAGGAAGGCCGGAAGGGAAAGCAGGCACTACTGGTCGGGGTGGCTATTGGTCTGTTGCTCGGATTTCTGCTGCTGCGCCGCAAGAAGGCCGGGAAGAAGCAGGGTTCACGGCCCTGACTACCCCGCGAGCTGGCCGCCCGCGTCCACCGGCCATCTGCGAGCCGGCCACCCACAAGGGGTGGCCTTACATATCCTGAGGGCACAAGGGTTGGCAAAAATTTTTTGGGGAATCGATGTAAAAACAGTGTCACAGTGTCACGGCGGCTCCCCAGGCCGATCCAGCAGTGTCATCGCAGTGTCATCGCAGTGTCACAGTGTCACAGCACCCCTTGCTATTCCGACCCTCAACGCCGGGTTCTCTTATCCAGACCGCCAACACCGTTGGCATGTCTGCCTCTGATCAGGTGACGGAAAGGCAGTTCCGGGAGTTTTTTGGGGAATCGATGTAAAAAACCCGTCACACCCGTCACAGCCGCTCTACAGGCCGATGCAACCCGTCACAACCCGTCACAACCCGTCACACCTTTCTCTTCCGAGCATCAACGACGGGCCTCTGGTCCAGACGGCCAACGACGAGTCTCTTGTCCAGACCCCCAACGCTGCTCGCGCAGCTACGAACGG
>JAFMRP010000958.1 GCA_017354095.1 Ktedonobacteraceae bacterium | reverse complement strand
TCCTGCGCTTTTGAAGTGGATGCAGGCTCCTCGAACTGAGCGGGGGGAGCGTACCGTAACAGGGCTCCTTTCACCAGTTCCAGGATATCGTTGGGCTTAAAGGGCTTGGCCAGGTAGTGAGTCGCGCCCTGGCGCAGCGCCCAGGATTTGTCCAGCGGAGTATTTTTTGTGCTCACCATGATAATGGGGAGGTCGCGGTATTTGGGGCGAGTGCGTAGAGTGCGGCACACCTCAAAGCCGTTCATACCCGGCAGGACAACATCGAGGATAATACAATGGGGCTGCTCTTGAATAGCCATCGCCAGCCCCTCACGTCCATCAGTCGCGATGAGTATCTGGTACCCTTCGCCATGGAGCGCGCGCTCCATCAGCGCGCAAGAAGTTGCGCTATCATCTATAATCAGGATCTTCTGGGCTTGCATTACGCGTGGTCCCACTTCCGCTATAATAACATTTCTGTTAACCAACCTGTCGCCTCCACTCTACTTCGCCAGTCAATATTTTCTTCGCCGCAGGGGCGTTTTCTCTCTATTCCTTCTCTATATATAACGCCAATATCCTAACATTTTCGCAATTCAGGGGGCAACTACGCTCAGCGTAATCCCCCCAAAGGTACCTTGAGCGCTGTTGCCGCCGTTGTGGGAGTTGACATACAATACAATGCGAGCCGAGAATATATCGTTCCGCTGTCGCAAATAATATTACATTTTATAGAGTTGGAGTTAAGGATTGTATTTATGCCTGAAAATAGTATTGTAGAATCTACGCCCTCACCTCGTACTCGTGCGACTCTGGCGCAAGATCTGCGTCAGCTCGGGGTCAGGGAGGGAATGACCCTGATCGTGCATTCGTCGCTCAAATCGCTGGGTTGGGTCTCCGGTGGGCCGGTGACGGTCGTGGAAGCATTGTGTGACGTATTGACGGAAGAGGGCACGCTGATCATGCCGACGCAGACGCTCCATTTGAGCGATCCAGCCGAGTGGCGCAATCCGCCCGTGCCGCGTGAGTGGTGGCAGGCCATTTATGATTCGATGCCCGTCTTTCATCCAGAGATCACGCCATCCTACAAGATGGGCGTGATCGTCGAAACATTTCGCACCTGGCCGGGTACGCTGCGCAGCAATCATCCACACGTCTCTTTCGCTGCCTGCGGCAGGCATGCGCGCTATCTTACCGAGCGGCATGAGCGGGACTATGGCCTGGGCGAAGGCTCACCCCTGGCCCGGCTGTACGAGCTGGATGGTTGGACGCTCCTGCTGGGCGTTGGCTTTGATAGCTGTACCGCGCTGCACCTGGCCGAATATCGTGCCGCGGGAGGTCGCGAGATTGAGATGGGCTGCCCGCTCTACGAAAACGGCCAGCGCATCTGGGGAGCGTATCGCGATATCGATGTCAACTCCAGCGTTTTCCCCGAGATCGCCAGCGAATTCGCTCGCTCCAGCGAAGTGCTCACCGGTCCCGTCGGTTCCGCACCCGCCACGCTGGCGCCCGTAAAGCCGCTGATCGATTTCGCCACCGGCTGGTACACGCGCAAAAGAGGGGAGTCCGCGAGCTCATAAGTGTACGGGAGCCGTGAGAGGCGCGGTGATGGCCTCACTGAGCCTCTCGCCAATAGTTGCTTTTCATGGCCTCTCATGCTATATTACAAACATAGCAGGCGAGAGAGCCAGAGAAGCCCGTTGGGGATTGAAACGGATATCATCGCATAAGGCCATACAGCACACCCCTGGCGAAAGAGCCAGAGGAGCCCGTTCGGGGTTGTGAGGGGTGAGAGAAAAGGCAGCTGCCCCCACAAGGGAGAGCCCTGCATTTGAAGTATCACGGCTGAATCCATAAAAAGGCGATCATGAGGGAAAGCATCATGGAAGCAGCATCCCCAGGGAAAGCAGGTTCGGATGGCCTGGAAAGGGCATCTGAAAAAAATCCCCAACAAAGTGATCGCCCTCTCTATGCATTGGACCCCCCAGACACAACAGCTTCTTCAAAAGCTGCTGACAGCAACAGAGGAAAAGCTGACAACTTTGATCTTTTCACCAGAAAGCCTGAAATTGATCTGCGGTTTTCGTTATTAGACTATCACTCGCGCTCGGTACTCCGATTTATGGATACGGCGATGGATTATCGTCGAGACCTGGATGTACAACAGGGAGAAGCATCAGTAATCAAGCAACTGGCAGCGGTGAAATTTTATACAGAGCATGACCCAATAGACTTGCAGAGAGAGCCGCTTTTATCAGAACAGCAGCTACGGAGCAACGGTCTGCCACTTCCTCCCAAAAACGCCAATATCGCCGCGTTAGCACGGCAAGCCCCGAGTGGATTACACACAGAGCTCGGCACAGGGCTATTATCTGGGCCTGATTTCGAATCAACACGTGACTTCCTTCATCGTGTAGAACACGACATCATTGGACCTTATGAAAAAGTAAATGAACATGCTCATCATGACGAAAGAGCTCATCACTTATCAGACGAATTGTATCGGGCAAGCCTCGATACAGTGAAGCATAATATCGTTGTGGGGAGATACACATTATGGGATCCTGTGAAACCCTGGAGCTCTCCTCCTGATAATCCAGGGCCAAGGCCCATCGGCCAGCACTTACAGGCGGGTCTTGACCTGGTGGGATACGTAGGCAGGATCAAGGATTATATCGAGGTGGTGGACCACACGATCGCGTACCTGGAGAAGTATGCAACCGTCGTCCTGGAAAGTAGTCAGGCTGAACTCGCAGAGCTTGAGCAAAAGTATAACCCCGGCCGAACCAGTCGTCTTGAAGGAAAACTAGAAACCAGATCAGGAGAAGAGGGGAATTTTGTATCATCACTACGACAGAACTGGTTAGAGAGCGGCTTAGCCCTGCAAAACCAGCGAGGAGAGGCGGTGTTCGAGGCCCAGATGAAAGTGGAGAAAGCCAGGGAACTCAATACATGGCTGCTGACTGTATCAATACCAACGTTACAAAACGAGATGGCGGACCTCAGACAACAACTGAGCGAGCATGAAGAACAATTATACC
>JAFMRP010000014.1 GCA_017354095.1 Ktedonobacteraceae bacterium | reverse complement strand
TGACAGTGCGGATGCCCAGAGCGCGGCAAGTGGCGATGATGCGAGCGGCGATTTCGCCGCGATTGGCGATCAGAACTTTTTTGAACATCGTTAACTCTCAGCCAGAGGAGTCCAGCGGGCGGGGCGCTTCTCCAGGAATGCGCTCAGGCCCTCCTGAGCTTCTGCTCCGGCGCGCAGGTCGGCAATGGTTTCGGCAGTAAATCTGCGAGCGTTCTCGTAGGTCATACTGCCAACGGTCTGCGCCAGCATTTTGCAGGTGCGGATAGCCTGGGGAGCACTGCTAAGTAGCTCATTGACGGCCTTTTGCACGGCGTCATCGAGAAATTCCAGGGGGACGACCGAGTGGACCAGGCCCACTTCCTGGGCGCGTGTGGCACTGAAGCGCTCGCCGGTAACGAAAAGAGCGCGTGCGTTACCTTCGCCGATTTTTCGTACGACGAAAGGGGAGATGACGGCGGGCGCGATGCCCAGCTTGACTTCGCTGAAGGCGAAGCGGGCGCTTTCGGCGGCGATGACGATATCGCAGGCGGTGATGAGACCTACCCCGCCGCCCATTGCTGTGCCGTTGACGCGCGCGATAACCGGGCAGGGAAAGGTGTTGATGATGTGCAGGAGGTCGGCGAGGCGCAAGGCATCATCAAGGTTCTGCTGTGGCGTTAATGTGCCGGCCTCACGCATTGTATTCAGGTCGGCCCCGGCGCTAAAGGACGGACCTTCACCCGTCAGGATCACGCCATGCAGGTGGTCATCGGGGCGCAGCGTGGTGAAGGCGGTGGTGAGATCCTGCACAACCTGGGCGTTGAAGGCGTTGTGTACCTCTGGCCGGCGCAAGGTGACGGTAGCGATGCGGTTCTGCATGCTATATTCGACGCTGAGATGCGTGTATGTTGCCATGGTTTGCCCTCCAAGAAATTGTTAAAGCCATTTGAGGCGCTTGAAATAGAGCACGAGCAGGACGGATAGCGCGAACATGAGGCCCAGGCAGGCAAAGTAGCCCCAGGGTAGTTCTAATTCGGGTATATTTTTGAAATTCATGCCATAGATGCCCGCGATCAGCGCGTCGGCCATCAAGATAATGGAGGCCCCGGTCAGGGTGCGCATGACCTTGTTGAGATCGTTGGAGACGATGGCAAGATTGGCATCCATGGTCGAACTGAGCTGGTCACGATAGATATCGACCGTATCGGCCAGGCGTGTGATATGGTCATAAATGTCGCGGAAATAGATGAGTACATGCTCGTCGAAGAGTGGGTTATCGCGGTTGGTGAGCACGTTTAATACATCGCGCTCGGGCGTGGCGATACGGCGCATACGTGTGAATTGCTTTTTGAGATCCAGGATCTGGAGGGTTATATGCGAGTTCCTGGTCCGGCCCGCGTAGAGGCGATCCTCAAGATCGTCAGCGTGGTCAACCAGACTATCCACGATGGGGAAGTAGTTGTCAACGATAGTATCAAGCAAGGAGTAGAGCAGGACGCCAATGCCCCAGGTGAGTTGTTTGGCGTTGCGTGTCCAGCGCTGTTCGACCTCGTCGAGTTCGGATAGAGGATGCTCGTGGACGGTGATCAGGTAGTTGCGGCCAAGGAACATATCTATTTCTTGAACGTCGATTTGCCCCTTGTTCTGGTCGTAGTGGGCGGTGTAGAAGACGACGAAGAAGAAGTTTTCATATTCATCCACTTTGGGGCGCTGGTGTTCGTGGGTGGCATCCTCGATGGCGAGGGGGTGCAGTTGGAAGCCATGCTCGACCCTGGCCAGATCTTCGTCGCTGGGGTCGAGCAGATCGAGCCAGACGACTGCGTTGGGGTCCTGCCTGGCTTCGCGCAGCTCTTCTATGCTGGTGAGGCGCTTAAATGTGTGTTCTTTTGTATCGCAATGGATGGCTTTATGCACTACGTTGAAACCTCCTCGCCGCCTGTTGCGGCTTGCCAAAAAGATGAAAGTTTTTTACATGCGGAAGACACCGAATGGGGTATCGGGCAGCGGCGCATTGAGTGAGGCGGCGATGCCCAGGGCCAGTACGGTGCGTGTGTCGCGTGGATCGATGATACCGTCATCCCACAGGCGCGCGGTGCTGTGGTAGGGATTGCCCTCCTGTTCGTATTTATCGAGAATGGGCTGCATAAAGGCGGCCTCTTCCTCCGGGCTCATGCTTTTGCCATGTGCGGTCAGGTTTTCTTTACGGATGGTGGCCAGGACAGTGGCGGCCTGCTGCCCGCCCATCACAGAGATGCGGGCGTTGGGCCACATCCAGAGCTGGCGGGGAGAGTAGGCGCGGCCACACATGCCGTAGTTGCCAGCACCAAAGGAGCCACCGATGATGACCGTGAAGCGTGGTACGGGGGCGTTGGCGACCGCCATAACCATTTTAGCGCCATCCTTGGCGATGCCGCCGTTCTCATATTGTTGGCCGACCATGAAGCCAGTGATATTTTGCAGGAAGATGAGCGGCGCCTGGCGCTGGCTACAGAGCTCAATAAAGTGGGTAGCTTTGAGCGCGCTTTCGGAGAAGAGGATGCCATTGTTGGCGATGATGCCGACGGGATAGCCCATGATGCGCGCGAAGCCACAGACCAGGGTGGTGCCATAGAGGGCTTTGAACTCATGGAAGTCGCTGCCATCGACAATGCGAGCGATAACTTCGCGCACGTCGTAGCTTTTGCGCGGATCTCTGGGGACGACGCCATAAAGCCCGGCGGGATCGTAGCGCGGTGGCTCTGGCGGGCGGATCTCCCAGGGGATGTACTGGCGGCGATTGAGATGCGAGACAATGCTGCGGCAGATGGCCAGCGCATGCTCGTCGTTGAGTGCGTAGTGGTCGGTGACGCCTGAGATGCGGCAATGGACATCGGCGCCGCCCAGATCTTCGGCGCTGACCTCTTCGCCGGTAGCAGCTTTAACGAGTGGTGGGCCGCCAAGAAAGATAGTGCCGTTCCCACGCACAATCACGGTTTCATCGCTCATCGCCGGAACGTAGGCGCCGCCTGCGGTACAGGAGCCCATGACGACAGCGATCTGGGGGATGCGCTGGCTGGACATGCGTGCCTGGTTGTAAAAGATGCGGCCGAAGTGCTCGCGGTCGGGGAAGACGTCGGCTTGCAGGGGCAGATAGGCTCCACCCGAATCGACGAGGTAGATGCAGGGCAGGTGATTCTGCTCGGCAATCTCCTGGGCACGCAGGTGTTTTTTTACCGTAATGGGGTAATAGGTGCCGCCTTTGACGGTGGCGTCGTTGGCCACGATGACGCACTGCTGGCCCTCGACCATGCCGATGCCGGTGACGATGCCAGCAGAGGGGGCCTCGTTGTCATACATATCCCAGGCGGCCAGGGGACTGAGTTCCAGAAAAGGAGTGTTGGGGTCACAGAGCAGTTGTATGCGTTCGCGAGCCAGGAGCTTGTTACGTTTACGGTGCCTGGCGATGGCCTGCTCTCCGCCGCCCTGCTGGACCAGCTGGATGTTCTGGTTGAGCTGGTCGAGAAGCTCCTGGAAGTAGCTGGCGTTGTCCTGAAAGTCGGCGCTGTTACGATCTATATGTGATTCGATAATGGCCATAGTTGGTTTCGGTCCTCTCCTCAGCGATGATGAGACGAAGCTCTCGCAGGAAAATGCGCGCCGTTGCGCTTCTCTTGCAGGATAGCATTCTGCCGGAATGGCGTCAAGAATGCCTGCCCAGGCCCTGTCTATTTCTGCTTTTTGCTGATTTCTGGAAAACTCGTACCGGAAAGTTCCACAAAGCTCCACAGCCGCCTCTCAGGCCGATTCAAAGTTCCACAGGAAGCTCCACACAGCTCCACAGAAGCTCCACACGTTCCACTGCCCCTTCCCAGGCCGATTCAGCCTTTCTATGATCATTGAGTGCTGTTTTAGAGGCAGGTTTATTGTCATTTTTTGTGGTATATACGATCAAAAGTGGTTTTTGGAAGGTACAAGGTTTTTATGTATACCTGGTTGGTTGATGTAAGAAGAATATACATATGCGTAGATGCTGCTACGCTGGCTGATATAGTGAAAAGACGCAAGAATACACTCATCAAAAGAAATTATACCATATTTTGTTAGCTAATACAATGGTTTGTGTTAACTATCGAATAATCTATATATGTATGTTAATAGTTTCTTGTGTGGAATGTTTTCTGCTTGTTGAGATTTGCATGGATGGAAAATGGGCGTATGTTTCTTGCAATGGCTGTCTCTGCATTCGTGATTGGCTCTTGTGCGACGTCGCGTTTTTAGGGAAGATGGGTAAAGATGCTAAAGAAAGGAAGTGTTGGTTATGCGTAGTTACCCGTTTTTTCAAGTTGATGCTTTTACTACGCAGGCTCTGGAGGGCAATGCCTGCGCGGTGGTGCTGGATACAGACGAGTTTGATGACGAGCGTATGCTTGCGATTGCGCGCGAGCAGAATCTTTCGGAGACCGCATTTGTGCGTCGCTCACAGAGTGCCGATTTCGGAGTGCGTTATTTTACTCCTGCTGAAGAAATTCCTCTAGCAGGCCATCCGACCATAGCGACCACGATGGCGCTTATACACGCAGGCCGCCTGAAGGTAGACGGCGAGCATACGTTGATCCACCTTGAATTGCGCGATGGACCTATTCCGGTTGAGATTGTTGCCAGGCAAGGTCATGTGGAACGCATTGTCATGACGCAAAGAAAACCGCGCTTTTTGCAAACCTATCGGTCCGAGGATGTGCTGCCTCTCTTTGGTCTCTCAGCAGAAGATGCGTTGCCCTCAGTACCAATTCAAACGGTGAGTACGGGTACCCCGCAACTGATGGTCCCCCTGCGCAATCATGAGGCGCTGCGACGAGCGCGGGTGGACGTCCCTGCTTACATGCGTTTCCGCGAAGCGTCCGACTTTTTCAGTCCACATCTGTTTTGCCTGGGCGGTATTACGCCAGCTGGAACGACCTTTGCGCGCCAATTCGGGGTTTCACCAGACAGATCGGAGGACCCGGCGACTGGTTCAGCAACCGGGGGGATGGCTGCCTATCTCTGGAAATACCGGCTCATCAGACAACCCACGTTCATGGCTGAACAGGGACACTGGATGGAGCGGCCCAGCCAGATTTACGTGGAGGTCGTTGGGCCACGCGATGCTATTGAGACGGTGAAGATCGGTGGCGGTGCTATAGTCGTCCTCCAGGGAGAGATGCTGCTCTAGAAAAAGCTGTTTTGCCCTTGAACGAAACTTATGAGGGATCGCTCTACCTACCTTTGGTTAGTAAGGAAGAGGAAGATGTCACAGGCACTGATGCTGGCGATATTGCAGGGATTTGGGCTGGGTATGAGTTTGATTGTCGCCATTGGAGCACAAAACGCTTTTGTGCTCCGGCAGGGGATTAAGAGACAACATGTGTTTGTTATGGCAAGCTTATGCAGCTTGTGTGATGCAGCTCTGATCTTGCTTGGTGTGGGAGGGTTGGGAGTCGTTATTACCGCGTTCCCGCCTCTGATCATTCTTGCCACCTGGGGTGGGGCTGTGTTTCTCCTTGTGTATGGTTTTCGGGCTTTCAAAGCTGCTTTGACCTCTGAGAAACTTGAGATTCAATCTTCTTCTGCTCAGCCGGTGCGTCTGCGTGAGACCATTCTGTCTGTGCTGGCGTTCAGCCTGCTTAATCCGCACGCTTTCCTCGATACGGTGGTACTCATCGGGAGTGTGGGGGCACACTATCATCCTGCAGATCGGGTCTTCTTCGCATTGGGAGCCGTGCTTGCCTCTATCGCCTGGTTTTTTAGCCTGGCGTATGCGGCGAGATGGCTGGCGCCATTGTTTCGCCGCCCGTTGGCCTGGAAGATACTTGATGGGGCTATTGGATGTATTATGTGGGTCATTGCAGCTTCGCTGATCTGGACCGGATTGGGGCGTTAGTACACCCTCGGCCGCTCGGGCCGAGGATGCTTTTTGTCGCAGGACCAACGCTCGTTTCAAGATAGTTCTGACGTCTCAATCAACAGGGAGGTGAACAACATATGATATACTCTTTCTTTAGAGCAACATGAGAGAGCGTAAACGACCGGCATGAAAGAACCATCAGCTAATTCTCAACGGATACCAACAAGGGCATCCACAGACCAGCTCACCTCTCCGCTTCTCTATCTTTCCAGCGCAGAAGCAGACTGGGAAGGGCTGGTCGCGCAGGCGTTCTACGAGCCATTGGAGTATGAGCCAATGGAGCGCGCGGACCTGGTAACACCCGCTACACGAGATATTTCACTAGTCCTGTTTACGGGTGGAACCATGTCCATGGCGCTGC
This sequence comes from Ktedonobacteraceae bacterium, assembly GCA_017354095.1. Taxonomy (GTDB): domain Bacteria; phylum Chloroflexota; class Ktedonobacteria; order Ktedonobacterales; family Ktedonobacteraceae; genus Bu33. Next base: position 12,161 of record JAFMRP010000014.1, on the reverse strand, counting down.
GTTACACCAATGGCCCCTGGCAAGAGCGACACCTCCGTCATGAAGACCTGATTCTGAGCCATGACGAAGACACTCCCTATGAAGTGCGCTGGAAGATCCTCTCCTCTGTACCTGTACCCGCCCGCACCTTTCATTTGCACTTGAGCAAGGACCTGCTTGCTCGTACCGCCGAGGAGGTGGCGGACTTCGATCCTACACACCACTCTCTGGTCGGACGTATCGGCTTTCACGACCCACTGTTGAACCAGATCGCTCTTACTCTCTGGCGAGAACTAGAACAACCATCTCCCGCCGGAAAACTGTATGCGCAAAGCGCGGCTCAACTGCTCGCCGTTCATCTCTTGCGTCATTATTCGTCTGCTGGAAAAACCATCAAAGAACCTTCGCAAAGACTAACGCATCAACAGATGAGACGGGTGAGAGATTTCGTTCAGGACCATCTCAGCCAGGACCTCTCGCTTGAGGCACTGGCGGAGCAAACCGGCTTTAGTGCCTATTACTTTGCTCGCCTATTCCGCCAGACGACGGGAGAAAGCCCACATCAATTTGTGCTGCGCCAGCGGATCGAGCGAGCGCAACATCTGCTCAAAGAGAGAGAGCTGCCTCTTGTTCATATTGCGTTAGAGAGCGGATTTGCAAGCCAGAGTCACCTGACCCAGGTATTCAAACGCTACCTCGGTCTCACTCCACGAGCCTATCGACACCATCACTCCATCTGAGCAGATTTTTGACAAAATCGCACGCATCTGTAAGATTGCCTTATTCCTTCCGCCATATCATAGAAGCACCACGTTGACAACATCTGTGCATTGCGCTCCCCACTCTACGGGAGCCGAGGAAAGGAATATTCGTATGTCTACACCGCCTTCTCTTGTGCGCCGTACATTTCGTCTCACCGTCGACGTCGAAACGACTCTCAATGCTGAGCCAGAGGAAACACTACCTTCCCATCCTGAGTACAGGCAATTTCATCAAGCGCTTGTGCAGCAACTGCTGGCGCACCCAACAGTGTTGGATCAACTCCTTCGTGCCTCGGCTGGGACGGCTCTGGAGTCGGCGCAGAAGCTGTTCGCCGCAGAATTTGGATGGGACAGGGTATCCGAACAACAGCTGCTTCAATCTCTCATCGAAAAACTTGAACCAGCCGCACAAGCGTACTTTACGGAAGAGCTTGAAGCTGGCATAACCGTCTACTACTTCGATGACTATCAAGCAACGATCAAACGCTTCAACATGACAGAACTCTCTTGAGCGAGAACTTCTATGGAAATGAAAGTGTGCCAGGGAGGGCCCTGGCACACTTTTTTCTGTGAGGGGTAAGCATGAAAAATGCCCTTAGTGGCCTGACAGTCCTTGATTGACGGCGCTGATCAGAGTGCCGGTGGTGTCGTCGGCATCCATTGACCAGATCATCGCGCCGCCCAGCCCTCTGTCGCGCACATAGTGCATCTTGGTAATAATCTCCTGCGGATCGTTATATGTCCAGAAAGTAGTGCCATCGAAGATCCAGAAGGCCCTGGTGACAGGATCGTGATAGCCAGTAAAGCCGATCAGAGTTTTCAGGACGTTATAGTTGGCGGTACCACCTCCGGCGGTGATGGTAGTGCTGGTATCGCCCTGGTAGAGGCCGTGGTTGGCGTTGGGGACATTGGTCCAGCCGTAGCCGTAGAAGGGCAGGCCGAGTACGAGCTTGTTCGCCGGAATGCCGGCATGCAAGTAGGCGTTAACGGTTTTGTCGATATACTGTTTGGGGGTTGGTGATGGATCCTGGGGAGAGTTGTAGAGTGGAGCTACAAAGTTGGTTGGGCCGCTGGTTTCCCAGCTACCATGGTAGTCATAGGTCATCAGGTTGATCCAATCGAGGGAGCGGCTAATCTTATTGAGTTCGATTTTTGTGTATTTGCTCTCACCTGCCGGGGCCGCGATGGTCAGCAGGTAGTGCCTGTGCGTTTTTTTGCCGAGGGCGTCAAGCTGTTTGCGGAACTCAGCCAGCAGGAGCGTAAAGTTTCGGGTATCCTGGGGGCGAAAGACGTTGCCAGAGTTGCCTTCTGCAGCCGGGTATTCCCAGTCGATATCGATGCCATCGAAGACACCCGCGGCTGCTCCGGGTCCGCCGGTGGTATCGCCATCGAGCTGGGGCAGATTGCCGACGATGTACTGATCGATGCAGGATTTGACGAAGGCAGCGCGGCTCTGCGGTGAGAGTGCCGCGTCGGAGAAGCGTGCCGACCAGGTCCAGCCTCCGATGGAGATGACGGCCTTTATGTTGGGATAGAGCGTTTTCAGGGCTTTGATCTGGTTGAAATTGCCTTTCAGAGCCTGGGTGGGATTGTCGGCGACGCCGGTAACGCTTTCGCTGGCGGAGGCGGGCCGCTGGTAGTCGGCCCAGGCGTCGCCAGCACCAGCCTGGTTGACTTCGAAGCACTGCAAATTGGGGCTTATGTTGCCAAAGGCGTAGTTGAGCACGGTCAATTTGGAGGCGGAGCCACTGGTAACCAGGTTTTTGACGAAGTAGCCGCTGTAGATTCCCCATTGGGTAAAGTAGCCGACGACGTTCCGGTCAGTGCGGTGTTCGGAGGGGGTCAGTGACTGGGCATGAGAGACGGGGGACTGATCGGTGTGAAATACGAGGCTGCTGAGACAGATGAGCAGGCCTAGAGTGAGGAGGGGGATACGTGTTGAACGTTTCATAAAAAGCTTCCCTTCTTTCCTTATTTTTGCAAAGGTTGCTTGTAACGAGGGAAATAGATAAGAAACATTGTCTGATATTGGTATACTCTTTTTATTCTCTATTTGTCAAGATGTCTATACCATTAGATTGAGATGGTTGGAGAGGGACCTGATGGTCAGGGGGCTTTCCATTAACTAATAAGATGAAGTGGTTCTCGCTTGACGAGAAAGAGATACTTTATTTATTGTAGCAGAGGCCAGGCTATAGGGGAACAAGAGGACCTGACCGGCTATTGCCAGGCAAGGCTAGGAAACGGGTCTGCGAGAAGAAATGCAGGGAAGAGTCAGGTGCCTGCGCTGGTAATGCGGATACAATTTGCCTGGATGCGATTCATATAGTCTTTGAATTGAGCTTTTTCTTGTTCTGAGAAGCCCATCAGTACAGCCTGTTCCGCACGTTCGACGATGCTCCAGAGTTGCGCAATGATGCGCTGACTGTCTTCTGTCGGTACGATGCTTGTTTCATTGCTGTTCTGGTAGCGGATATAGCCCCGCTCAAAGAGTGGTTGAAGTAAGGCGGTGCGTTCGTCGCCGGATAAGCCGGTATCTTTGGTGACCTGTTCGAGAGTCATCGACTGGTCACAGATGAGGATCATGAGCAGGATTGCTTGCTGGCCCGTGAGGTTCGAGACACGTTTGATCTGTGTCTCGAAGGCTTGCAGAATGAGTTTGCCGGTCACATTGACCTCGCGTCCGATATTGGCGCGAATATAGTTGATGAGCATGGTAAGGGCCATCCTGAATTTAAGTTCGTAGAGACTGATGCCGGTTGCCACACCTACATTGAGTGATTCGACCTGTCCAATCATGGGGATCTGTACGACGATATCGGCGCTGCGCAGGATCTCATCGGAGATGCCCGTGGTTTCGTTGCCTACGATGAGGGCGACCGGTTTTGCTTGCAAGGGTGCGAGCGATTGGATATCTCGCGCATAGGGGCTGGTCGCGATAATCTGGTAGCCACGCTGTTTTAAGGCCGAGATGGCTTCAGTGCCGGATGGATATCGCTGCATACGCATCTCGAAGACCCGGCCCCGAGAGGCGGTGACAATCTTTTTGTAATAGATATCCAGCGTGGAGGTAGTTGAGACCAGGTCGCGGATACCGAAGGCACTCGCGGTACGAATGATGGTTCCAATGTTGCCGTGATCCTGCACATGGTCCAGCACAATCGCGAAGTCTCCTGTCGAGTCTGTCGCTGGATGTTCGTCAGGAAGGCGAGCTACACCCAGGTATGGCACGAGATAGGAGGTATCGCTGATCTTTTTTAAGATGCCCTCTGTCGTAAGGTAACAAGGTATATGTTGTTCTCGAAGCTGTGCGTAGAATCGATCACGCTCGTATCCAGCGCTGGAGAAAACATGATCAATTTGCAGGCCTGCCTCCATCGCCCATTGGATACTCTCCGGGCCCTCCAGCAAGCATTTGTGCAAGCGTGATCGACCTGAGGCGGAAGTCAGTTCTCGCGCTTCCATGACGCGAGGATCTTTGATGGATGTGATGTATTCGGATAGTGTCATTGTCGTGTTTTCTTCTATTGTTCTTAGCTTGGGAGCCAACGTCAATGATTGTAGCAGTATTCGTTATGTTCGTCTAGACGAACAAGTCTCTACTGGACAATAACTTGTATTTCGATCAATACGCTTGTATATATTATATTGATGTGTTATAATGGATGAAATTGAGGAGGAGGCAACGTGGCATGGCGAGACACAACCATCGTGAGCAAGTGCTTCACGCCGAGCAGCAAGCGTACGATACGGTTCTCAAATCGATGCTGGAAGGGCATGAGCAGGAGGTGCTGCCCCACTTCCTGGATGGGGTGAGCTACCAGGAAACGCTCACCATCGAGGCGCTCAGGACGCCACTGCGTGTTGATCGGGTGTACCGGGTCACGTACCGGGAACGACCGCATATCCTGCACATCGAGTTCGAGTCGGGAGCCGACCATCAGATGGGAGCACGTCTGCTCAACTATCACGCTTATTTTCACCAGAAATACGAGTTGCCGGTAATCTCGATCATCGTGTATCCCTTCCCGGTCAAAACGGTGGTTTCACCGTACCAGGAATGGAGTGGAGAAGAGGAACTGGTGATCTTTCGCTTTCAAGTGATCGCGCTCTGGCAGCGAGAGGCGCAGGCGTACGTGGCGGGGCATCATGTGAGCATGTACGCGTTGCTGCCGGTGATGCACGGTGTCAACGCCCGCTTGCTGTTGCAGGCTATCGAAGAAATGCTAGAATATTACCAGAATGACCAAGTACAATTAGCGCAGCAGTTAAAGTGGTTCAGTGTGTTGTTACGGAGGAGTGAGACGATTATGCTAGAAGAGAAAGAGCGAGTGCTGGAGCGAGTGAGCATGTGGAACGACTTGCTGGAAAATGATCCCTACCTTCGCAAGAGAGAGGCGGAGGCTGAAGCTCGTGGGGAGGCTCGTGGGGAGGCTCGCGGAGAGGCTCGTGGAGAGGCTCGTGGGGAAAAGATAGGCGAGATCAAAGCGTTCCAACGGATCGCGCTCAGTATGGTGCGAGGTCGTTTCCCTGAGTTAGCAGAACTGGCACAGGAGCGAGTAAGCAAGGTTGCGAGTGCCGACCAATTGACGATGCTCATTGAGCAGATGGTGAAAGCGCCAGATGAAGCGACAGCGCGCTGGTTACTCGATACACTTAACGTCTGATTGCCTTTGCTTGTGTTGAGGAGCGCGAGTGAGCATGTGGAACGACTTGCTGTAGAATGATCCTTAGATATTATCGGTTTCTGGGTATTTGACCATCTGCCTGTACGGTTAACGGCGTCAGTGGACATGCTCTATTTGTCTATGCTACTATGGAAAAAGAAGCAGCTAATAGAGAGAAAGCATGAGGAAATTGACGATGCAGATTGGCGTAACGTTTCCGCAGACGGAGATTGGCACGGATCCTCTGGCTATTCGTGATTATGCGCAGGCGGCTGAGGGACTGAGCTATAGCTTCCTGGTCGCGTTTGATCATGTTCTGGGGGCTGATCCGGCCAACCGTCCGGGCTGGCAGGGGTATACGCATAGGCAGATGTTTCACGAACCATTTGTGCTCTTTGGCTATCTTGCGGCTCTCACGAGGCTGGAAATGGTTCCGGCTGTGATTATTTTGCCTCAGCGACAGACGGCGCTGGTCGCGAAGCAGGCGGCAGAGGTAGATGTGCTGACCGGTGGCAAGTTACGTCTTGGTGTGGGTGTGGGCTGGAATCCGGTAGAGTACGAAGCGCTGGATATGGATTTCCATACGCGAGGGCGGAGAGTTGAGGAGCAGATTGAGGTGATGAGGCTGTTGTGGAGCCGGGAGATAGTTAGCTATCAAGGAAAGTATCATAAGATCACCGAAGCCGGGCTGAATCCGCTGCCGGTGCGTCGTTCCATTCCGGTGTGGCTGGGTGGAAGTTCTGAGGTGCTGCTGCGGCGGGTTGCGCGTATCGGTGACGGCTGGTTTCCCCAGGGCAGGCCAGACGAGCAGATGCGCGATACTCTTGAGCGGCTGCGTGGCTACATTCGTGAGGCAGGTCGTGATCCTGGTGATGTTGGCATCGAGGCGCGGGTGAGTGCAAATCAGGGTGATCTCGACGAACTTGTGCGCTTGACGAATGCCTGGCGTGACCTGGGCGCAACTCATCTCTCCATTAACACAATGGGAGTTGGCCTCAAGTCGCCCGCCGAGCACATTGAGGCCATTCGTCGCTACAAAGAAGCGATTACTGTCTAGCCTGCATTTTTACGAGCCTTGACGAGAAGAAAGTCGGTGGTAAAGCTTGCCAGCGTGCCATCGGCTTTTCTCTGAATGGCGAAATGCTCCTGGATGGGCGCGGCACGCTGTAGCATGAATGTGGCCAGCCTGGCTTTTTCCGTGGCAGGCAGATGTGAGCGTGCTGTCCAGTCGTCGTAGTCATGTGTCTTGCGGAAGGTTTCGCCATGCTCGATGATGAATCCGGCCTGCTGGAGAAAGGCGAACCACTCCTCTTTCGTATAGGAGCGCCCGTGCGAGGGATCGCGCCACTTCTCGACGGTATTGTCAAATGCATCCAGGTCTTTCTCGCCGGGTGATATGCAATCGATAAGCAAGAACAGGCCGCCAGATTTTAACACACGTGCAACCTCGTTTACAAACTGGCCCACGTTGGGGAAGTGGTGTGGCGCGATGCGGCAGGTCACGCGGTCAAAGCTTTCTGCCTCAAAGGGTAACTGCTCGGCGTCGGCCTCAACAAACCGGGCATTGGTGATACCCTGCGTTTCGAGAAATGCGCGTGCTGTCTCCAGCATACGCGGCGTGAGATCGCTGGCGATCACCTGCGCTACGTGCGGCGCGACTGCCAGGGCGGTATGTCCTCCACCTGTTGCTATATCCAGTGCTTGTAAGGTTGGCGCTGGTCCCCAATCGCCTAGCTCGATGAGCCGGTCCAGGTCCCATCCCTGCCGGTGTGAGCGACTGGTTACATATCCCTCTGCCGTGCGTGCAAATTGTTCCTGCACATGGGCTTTCTGTGTAGAATCTGGCGATGGAGATTGGTCTGTCATATTGTGATGGCCCTTTCCAGCTTACAGTACTTGCTTCCATTTATTATATGAATGAGCATGGACCCTCCGCAAGGAGGGCCCTGTATTTCTCGTTGGGCGGAGGGAGATACCGGGGCGCGGTGCTATTCTGAGTGGGGAAGTTCCAGCCCGGCTTCTTCCAACACGTTGAGCGAGAGGGCAGACCAGTCCATGTCGCCTCGTCCCCTGGCAATGCCCGCCAGCATGCGATCATGCAAGACGCTCGCGAAGGGCATGGGAGTGCTGGTATGTTCAGCAACCTCTCTGACAAGGTTGACATCCTTCAGGCCCAGGCTCTGGCGGAAACCGGCTGGCATGTGACGTTTTTGGGCAATCATCTGGCCGTAGTTCTGGTAGGAAGGGGTCGCGAATATGGTGTGTGTCAACATGTCGACGACAGTTGAGCGATCCAGGCCGCTTTTCTCTGCCAGCGTCAATGCTTCGGCCATTGCTTCCATAGAGGAGATCATCAAGAAGTTTCCACAGAGCTTGACGATATTGGCCGCCCCGGGATCAGTGCCAAAGTCAAAGGTACCCTGGCCCATTGCCTGGAGCAGCGGCTGTACGCGTTCTTTGGCGGCTGGAGGTCCTGCAAGGCAGATCCACAATTTGCGCGCTGCCGCAGCATCGGGCCGTCCAAAGACAGGAGCTGCGACATAGCTACTGTGGTGCTGCTCATGTAATCGTGCCAACTCACGCGCCGTGAGAGGTGACACGGTGCTCATCGAGAGATGGATGCCGCCCGGTTCCAGGTGGGCTAAAAATCCCTGGCTGGAAACGATCTCTTCAAGGACCTGATCGTTGGCTACCATACTCACAATGATGCCGCCTGGTGTTGCGGCACCGGCTGGTTGCTGTACCAGCTGTGCTCCCTTCTCAACCAGAGATTTGGCCTTGCTGGCAGTGCGGTTATAGACGGTAAGATCGTAGCCGGACTGGAGCAGATTGTTTGCCATCTCGTGCCCCATGTTGCCAAGGCCAATGAAGCCAATTTTTTCTCCCATGAGATCTACTCCCTGGATAATCTTTGAGACATGCATTTCTGTTCGACCAGAGGAAGTATATCACGATTAGTATCTGAAATATAGTAGAATATATATTAATTGTAGAGTTCTGCTGAGGCATCACGAATATAATGGAACATAGATCTGTGTTGCCCTGATCACTGATGAGGGGGAGATGATGTGGAGGCGCGTACGATCAGTTTCGTCGAGACCACAAGAGGTGCTGGTGCTTCTTCGCCTCGTATGAGTTGTAGCAGTCTGGCTACTGCTCCCTCACTGATGGCCTGTTTATTCTGCTGGACAGTTGTCAGTGGGGGATCGGTATCCTGGCTGAGATCAATATTATCGAAGCCAATCACAGACATTTGCTCTGGCACGCGGATATGGTGTTTTCTCAGAGCGCGCAGCACGCCGGTCGCAAGCATATCGCTACTGGCCACGATGGCGGTGAAGTCTCTGCGCTCACTCAGCAGAAGCATTGCTGCCTGGTAGGCATCCTGTGCTTCCCAGCTTGTTTGACGGACAAGTTGAGGGTCAACGACGAGTCCTGCCCGTGCCATGGCTTGTTGATGTCCCAGAAGGCGCTCTGTACCTGTTACGGTAAAAGGGTCGCCCGGAAAAAAGGCGATGCGCCGATGCCCGAGCCGGAGGAGATGTTCAATAGCCTGACCGGCGCCTCCCATGTAGTCCGATTTTATGTATGTTGCGTGCTCTCCCTGAAAAAAGCTGTCAATGAAAACCGCGGGAATAGACGAGCGACAAAGGCCTTGAATGCGCGGATCATCGGAGCGTAGAGCCAGCGTCAGCACACCCTCCACGCGTTTTGCCTGTAAAGCGAGGACATAGTTCAATCCGGGATCGCCACCGGCGTCAAACATATCATAGGGATGTGATGGGAGGAAAAGATCGAACCCCTCTTTTGCCACCTCGCGCTCTATAAAACGCAGCAGTTCCAGATAGAAATAGCATTGTGTCATCGTTAATTGAGAGAGATTCAGGCCGTCCTTGCTGCCAAAGAGGGCCAGAGCGATCATGCGTGTGCGATGTGGGGGGGCCGCCCGTGAGAAGACGTTGGCTCTATATCCCAGCGTTGCCATAGCCATGTAAATGCGCTTTTTTGTCTCCGCGCTGACATGTGCAGATCCGTTGAGGACACGTGACACGGTTGCACGAGAAACGCCAGCCAGGCGTGCTACTTGCTCACTGGTGACCATTGATGCTTTCTCTCTCCCTGCGTTTCGACTGCTGCTGTGTTTGTACATTTGTAACATTCTGTGGGACACTATCCCATAAGGGAAGAGGTTTTGTCAAGCAGGAGGGATCGAGGCGCTGTCATCTCCTTGCGAGGTACTGCCTGGATAGCTTGCTATTTCGCTCAAAACTCCCACCAGCAAAGCGGTGAAGGTTGTGATAGAGGCAAGTATGCGCGATATCCCACGTGCTCAAACATTGACATAACCACGACTTCAAAGTTACAATTGTTTCACAATGATGTGTCCCGGGATTAAATCCAGATGAAATGTTACAAATTTACATAACGACGCTCACGATTCAGTCATACCATGGTCAGCGTTGGTAATGGTCTGCTAAGCAGAGTAATTGTATATTTCGCGATCTCGTAGTGGAGACGGTCGTTTCTCCCGTCGCTTAGTTCATTCAAAGGAGATGAACCCATGGCACACACCTCTGATTTTTTCACCCCCATCAGTCGTAGGAGGCTTCTCAAACGGGGAGCAACTGGCCTGGCGGCGAGCCTGGCTCTGCCGGGAGTGCTCGCAGCTTGCGGAGGATCAGGGTCGGGTGGTTCTCAGCAGATCACCGTTGCTTATTGGACAAACATCACTCCGCGCGAAGATCTTCAGGCAGTCTTCGATGGTTTCTCGAAGCAGCATGGAGCTAAAGTCAATTATTTTCAGTTGCCGCAGGTCTTTGGTGATGATGTCCAGAAGATGACGACCTATCTTTCCTCTGGTTACAGTGGGCTGGACGTGCTCTGGCTCGACGACTTCATGACCGCTACCTTCAGCAATGCGGGTTGGCTGGTGCCTCTAGAGAGTCTTATTCCGGCGGAACATTTCACCTCAATCGCCCCGGCCCAGCTCAACTTGAGCACGTATAACGGGCATCGCTATCGTCTTCCGGCCAATGTTGGCAGTGTCATTTTCTTCTATCGTAAAGATCTCTTCGACAAAGCGGGCCTGGATGTGCCGACCACGTGGGATGAGCTTGTCGATGTTGGGAAAAAGCTCACAAAGAACGGTGTATATGGCCTGGGCATAGCAGGCAAGAGTGGTAATACCGAGCTTTTCAATGAGATGTGTTACTGGATGGGGCAGGCAGGCGCTGATCCCCTGCACATGAACACACCGGAGGCCCGGCAGGCGCTGCAGTTTGTTCATGATATGATCCACGTCCATAAAATGGTTCCACCGGATGCGGTGGCTGCCGACTATACCTCCATACAAACCAGTTTCGAGAACGGGAAATTAGCCATGTGGATCAGCTGGGACGGTCTCTACGCCGGAACCGCCATGTTTCCCAACGTTCAGAAAAACTACAAGATGGGGGTAGCGCATCCACCCAAGGGACCCAAGAACAATGGGACGATCATCGCCAACTGGGGCTGGGCCATTAATAAGTATTCCAAGAGCCAGGATATGGCAGCGAAGTTCATCGACTACGCTGGTTCCCTTCCATCAGAAGTTTTGCTGGCGAAGACTGGCTCAACGCCTTCGCGCACCTCTGCCCTTTCGAATGCTGATGTCCAGAAGGCGTTGATACAGGCCAAAGATGTTGCCGACTATGTGCAGAATGTCGAACTGCACTACCGGCCGATTACGGCCAATGCGCAGCGCGTCTCTGACGCGTTCGAGCAGGTTGTCAACAAGTATCTGAATAATCAGATCGACCTGGATACGGCCGTGAGCCAGGGGCAGCAGGCGGTAGACCAGGCTCTCAAGGGATAACCATGCCAGCATTTTTTAGTGAGAAAGAGGGAATTTATGTATGTAGGAACCGCAAAGGTTCCTACAGCCACTGCGGCTGTAGGAACTCGTCGACGCCGTGCCCGTCTTCTCCTGCTGGCCTATGTGTTAGTAGCTCCGGCGATTATCTGGCGTGTGGGTATTGCTATCTATCCGTTCCTGACGACTGTCTATCAGAGCTTTACCAACAGTAGTCCTTTATCTGGCACGCCGCGCTTCATCGGACTGGATAACTTTGTGCGCATGTTTCATGATCCCGCCGTGCTCCAGTCCCTCTCGTTTACGTTCATCTTCACGGTTGCTTCGACCATTATCCAGCTGTTTTACGCGCTGGCCATCGCGCTGCTGCTCAATCGCACATTTCGTGGGCGTGGCCTGGTGCGCGCAGTCAATCTGCTGCCGTGGGCCATGCCTGCTATTGTTATCGCGACCGCCTCGCAGTGGATGTTCCACAGCCAGTATGGAATGATCGATGACTTGATCGCGCGTGTTCTGCCGCTGCGTCCTATCTGGCTGGCCAATCCCACCCTGGCTCGTATCGTCGTGATTCTGCTCGACGTGTGGAAGAACGCACCGTGGGCTTCTATTATTGTTCTGGCGGGCCTGCAGAATATTCCGCGCGAACTCTACGAGGCGGCGAGGGTCGATGGCGCTTCGGCATGGCGCACTTTCCTATCTGTGGTGCTGCCCATGCTGGCCCCGCTGATCTTTACGCTCTTGATCTTCATCTCGACGTACCGTGTGCTCACCTTTGACCTGGTCTACGGATTGACACAAGGGGGACCGGGCAACGCCACGACGCTGCTTTCCTATCAGATCTACCAGCTGGCCTTCACCGGCTTATATTATGGCTATGGCTCTGCCGTTGCTGTCTTTGCCTTC
>JAFMRP010000957.1 GCA_017354095.1 Ktedonobacteraceae bacterium | reverse complement strand
AGCGTGGCCTGTGCCTCGCGCCAGAGCTGATAGCTATGAGGAGAAACGGGCACCTGACCTCGCGCAAGCCAGGCAGTGAGACGCTGCTGTGCCTGCATGCTCTGGTCACGTGCATGCTCAATGAGCGCCAGGCGAACCGTTGCCAGAGCCTGAAACTGCTCCACATGCAACTGCTCACCAATCTCCAATGCCTCCTGCGCGATCCGCTCCGCTTCCTCCAGGTTGTTCCACTGGTATGCAATGTGTGCTAGCCCCAGTTGCGTGTGAGCAATATCGTCGTAATCTTCCTGTATCCTGGCCTCAGCCTGTATCTGACGCATCATCTCGGCTGCGTGGTGTAGCTCTCCCTGCTCAAAACTCACCCCGGCGAGCATGCCCCTGGTCGCTCGTGCATAGGTGCGATTCCCTTGTTGTTCGCTCAGTGCCAGCGCCTCAAGGAGCAATTTGGGAGCATTATCGAGCTTTCCATCGAACATTTCGCCGACACCCACCACCGTCAGACTCAGATTGCGCCAGGTGCGATCCTCCTCAGGAAGCCAGGCCAGCGATTGTCTGGCCCAGGTTACGGCCTGAAGCATTCTCCCATCCTGACGAGCAAGCAGTGCGCGGAAGGCGAAAATCTCGGCCAGTTTGGCGGTATTGTTCGCGTCTCGCCATTTCTGTTCGGCTACCTGGAGCAGATATCGTATGCGCTTTTCCCCATCCTCAAGGTTCGGTCCTTCCATCTGGATAAAAAGCAGCGTCATAGCATAGTGTACGCAAAGGTCCGGGTGGCGCTCCAGTTCTTCGTTCGGCAGGCGTTCCACCCAGCGCTTCAAGCTGTACAACTCTGTGATGGCGAGGGAATTGCTCTGCTGGCTGCTCTCAAGAAGCTGCTTGATCAAGTGAGCAGAGCGCGCAAATGCTGCGGCATTGAGCGCCGTCTCGATAGCCTCCGTGAGCAGTCCATGCTCTTCGTACCAGTCACTGGCCCGCATCGCGAATCGGCGCAACTGCTCATCTCCCAGCCGTGTGCGGGCCTCCAGCCGCATGGTTTCAGCAAAGAGGGAATGGTAGCGCGCCCACTCACCCATCCCATCCAGCGGGATCAGAAAGAGATCACCTGCGCGCAGCGCTCTCATCAGTCGAGCGCTGTCTGTGCGCTCGGTTATGGTATCACACAATGAGACAGTAAGGAGGGGGAGGATGCTGGTTTGCAAGAGAAACTCCTGTTGCTCCTCCGGGAGCGTGTGCAGCACTTCCGTGAGAAAATAATCTCGAATGCCCCAATAGCTACCCGCCAGGGCCGCGAGTTTACGTTCGATGTCCTGCCCGCCGTCAGACCAGTCCAGTTCTCTGGCGAGCAGGCGTAAACCAACGGGCCAGCCATCCATCCGTTCGTGAATCAGGCGCAGGGTCCGCAGCGCAAGTGTGACGGGTAACTCTTGCTCGAAAAAGGCTCGCGTCTCTTCCAGGGAAAAACCCAGATAGCCAGGATGGATGTCCAACAACTCATTACGTGCTCGCAGGCGTGTCCGTGAAAATGGTGGATCACCGCGTATCAGCATGATCAGGTGGAATGAGGCTGGCAGGTGATCAAGGAAAAAACTGAATGTTTCGGCCACCTGAGACGAGCTAATTACATGAAAATCGTCCAGGATCAGGACGCCTGGCTGCTCAAGCTGGCTCAATTCATTGAGCAGAGCGATCAACGCCATTTCCAGCGGCTTAAACGGCGGCAATCGATGCGCGAGCAGCAATTCCAGTGCCTCTTTGCCCAATCCCTCGCGAAATTGCTGACAGGCGGCGATGATATAGCGCCAGAAGCGTACCGGGTCGTTATCCCCCTCATCCAGAGTAATGCTGGCAACACGAGGAAAGTCTGTTCGAGCCCGGCGTTGCACCATCCATTGAGCCACGAGCGTTGTTTTGCCATAGCCAGCCGGCCCTGCGATGACCGTGAGTTTGCGCTCCAGACTCTGATCGAGGAGTATCAACAATCGTTCGCGTGGCAGGAGTGATTTCTGGAGACGTGGCAACTGAAGCTTTGGCATCAGCAGTGGTTCAAATTGGATGGGTACGGGCCGCTGACCAGTTTGAGAAACTTGTACAGATATGGTATCTTCTCTCTCCTCTTCATCTGCGAGCAGGGCCGCAATCTCCTCTAATCGTTCTCTATTCAATTGCCCGCTGCGACCAACATAGCGTTTCACCATGCCCTGCTCGTGTCGCTGATAGGCATACCAGTAGCCCTCGCCTCCGCGCTGGCGCTTCTCTTTCAGCAGATTAAGACGCCCATTGCGTCCATGAAAGGCAAAAGCGCGATGCTCCCCAACCCACTTCAGCCATCCATCTTCCGACAGTGCACGACATGCTCCATTTCCCGGTTCGCTCAATACATAATTCGCTTGTTCAGGCGACCAGCTGACCACGTACTGCGCACTCTTTGGCATCGACGTCTATTTCTCTTTCTATTTTTTTGCTCCCCAACCATATCATCACACCAAACCAGCTCTGGCCATCTCACCGGAGCAACCCATACATCCCGGCACTGACAAAGACGCTCCTCTCTCCTTTGCCCCCCAACAAACTACTATGGATGATTATAAACCTGTGGTTATCAAAAAACAAGTGCTCCCCAACAAGCGGCGAAAAGCGTCGCTTCTTGCTGCGCTGCGAGCTCGACGCCGCCTACTTCCACCTCTACGGCATCGCCCACCACATGTTTCTTAGCGTACGCGTTTCACTTTTTGATACGCCGATCCCTTTAAAAGTCGTACTAAATAATTATATATATTATTATATACGGATTTATGCTCAATAAGCAAATTCACTTGAAAAATGCAGAAAGTAATGCTATACTGTACTCATAGTAATATGTGCTTTATAATAACCTGTTCATGGACCAGCGCTAATAACGCGGCTCTTTTCCGTGGAGGTCTCTATGCACAAAACGCTCCATTACGCCTCTGGTAAATCCCCCTTGACCTCCCGTCACTCTCACCTTGTATCTGCATCCCTCGATGGCCATGCACGCACATCA
>JAFMRP010000956.1 GCA_017354095.1 Ktedonobacteraceae bacterium | reverse complement strand
GTGCCGCCTGCGGCGGCAGGCGGGGGAATAAATATTTCGGGGGCTTCTCCTCTTGTCCAGCCCGCCAACGCTGCTGTCGCAGCTAGCCTTCGGCTCAGGCGGGCTGCAAGGCACCCCCGCACCCCCATTTAAGCTACCCGCCGCGCGCCCCGGCCACCCACAAGGGGTGGCCCTACATGTCCCGTGGGGGCGGTAGCGTTGGGCCTCCCGGTGTATGGGGAGGCCTGATAGTGTTTTAACGAACGGTTTGCTCTTTGAGGGCCTGTTTTTTGTTTTCGATGCCGGCGAACAGCTGGTGGAAGGAGTCGGCAAACTTTTTGACGCCCTCGTCCTGCAGCTGCTGTGTGACCTGGGTGTAATGGATGCCCCGTGTCTCCAGGTCGGCCAGGGTTTGATTGGCTCCTGGGATATCGTCCTCAATGCTGTAGCGTACCTGGCCATGGTCGCGGAAGTTCTGGATGGTTTCCAGCGGCATGGTATCAACCGTGTCGGGTCCGATCAGCTCTTCGGCGTAGAGCACATCGCGGTAGGCCGGGTTCTTGGTGCTGGTGCTGGCCCACAGCGGGCGCTGCACGTGCGCGCCAACGTGCTTGAGCGACTCGAAGCGTGGTGTGTTGAAGATGCGCTTGAAGTCCTGGTAGACGAGGCGAGCGTTGGCGATAGCGGCCTTGCCCTGCAGCGCTTTCAGCTTCTGCTGTTCGGCGGGATCGCTGCTGGCTTTGATTTTGTCGTCGAGCAGTTTGTCAACGAGCGTATCGACGCGGCTGACGAAGAAGCTGGCGACCGAGGCGATGCCGCTGATGTCCTGGCCTGCGCCGTTGCGATCTTCCAGCGCGCGCAGGTAGGCATCGGTGACAGCGCGATAGCTCTCGATAGAGAAGATGAGCGTGATGTTGATGTTGATCCCCTCACGCAGAGCCTCGTAGATGGCAGGGATGCCTTCGGGCGTAGCGGGGATTTTGATCATCAGGTTCGGGCGGTCAACCGTTTTCCAGAAGCGGCGAGCTTCATTGAGCGTGCCCTCGGTGTTGTGTGCCAGGTCGGGTGAGACCTCCAGGCTCACGTAGCCATCTTTGCCCGCAGTGCGGTCGTAGATCGGGCGCAGCAGGTCGGCTACGGTGCGAATATCCTGGATGACCAGGGCTTCGTAGATGTCATTGGTGCTTTTGCCCGCGCTGATAAGCTCGGTAAGCTGCTCATCGTAGGCGTGTCCGGCGCTAATAGATTTCTCGAAGATGGTGGGATTGGCGGTGACGCCGACAATGCCATCTTCATCGAGCATTTTTTTGAACTGGCCGGAGGCGAGCTGGGCGCGGTCGATGTTGTCATACCAGACGCTCTGACCCTGTGTCTGAAGCTGTTTTAGCGGATTGGTCATGATTATAATCTCCTTGATAATCTACCCCTGTTTATTTATCTTCATTATGCATTTTGGAGCAGGGTGTTTGCATGCTCTACGATATTATTGACGGTGAAGCCAAATTGCTGGAACACGATTTTTCCGGGTGCCGAAGCGCCAAAGTGATCCAGGCCGATGATCGTGCCCTCCAGGCCGACGTAGCGTTCCCAACCCATGGGTGAGGCGGCTTCGATGGCGAGGCGAGCTTTGACGTTTCGTGGCAAGACCGATTCTTTGTATTCTGCATTCTGCTCCTCAAACAGCTCCCAACTGGGCATACTTACTACACGAACGGCTTTTCCGTTCTGGCGCAGTTGATTGGCAGCCTCAACTGCCAGTGAGAGTTCGGAGCCGGTTGCAATCAGGATTAATTCCGGCTCACCCTCGCTATCGGTCAGCACGTAGGCGCCTCTGGCGAGGTTACTGGCGCTGGCGACCTGTGCGCGGTCGAGCGTGGGCAGGGCCTGGCGTGTAAGAGCGAGGGCGACAGGGCCTTTGTGTGTAATGGCGGTGTGCCAGGCAGCGGCGGTTTCATTGGCATCGCCGGGGCGAATGACGGTCAGGCCGGGGATGGCGCGCAGGGCTGCCAACTGCTCAACGGGCTGGTGGGTCGGACCATCTTCGCCCACGCCGATGCTGTCGTGCGTATAGACGTAGATGGTTTTGAGGCCCATCAGGGCCGCGAGGCGGATGGGAGGGCGCATGTAGTCCGAGAAGATCAGGAAGGTCGCGCCGAAGGGGATCAGGCCGCCGTAGAGCGCTATACCATTAAGGACGCTGCCCATAGCATGCTCGCGGATACCGAAATGCAGGTTGCGACCGTGGCTTTCGGGTCCGAAGTCGCCCAGGCCGTTCATGTTGGTATTGTTGGAGGGTGCCAGGTCGGCTGAGCCGCCGAAGAAGTTGGGAAGTTTGGCCGCGATGGCGTTCAGGGTCTTGCCTGATGCCTGGCGGCTGGCCAGTGCCTCTCCAGCCGAGAAGGTGGGCAGGTCGCTGTCCCAACCTTCGGGCAGTTCGCCGCTGAGCTCGTGCTCGTATTGAGCGGCCAGATCGGGATAGGCAGCGGCGTAGGCCGCGTAGCGTTCCTGCCAGGCTTTTTCCGAAGCGGCTCCGCGCTCGATCGCCTGGCGGTAGAAAGCCAGGGCGTCATCGGGAACAAAGAACGGCTCTTCAGATGGATAGCCCAGGTTGCGCTTGGTGAGGATGACCTCATCGGCCCCCAGAGGCTCGCCGTGTGCTTTGTGGGAGTCCTGTTTATTGGGGCTGCCATAGCCGATATGTGAATGGACGACGATCAGGGATGGGCGTTCCGTCTCGGCCTGGGCAGCGTGGATAGCCTGTTCCAGCGCGGGCAGATCGTTAATGTCCTCGACGTGTTGAACGTGCCACTGGTAGCTCTCGAAGCGCTGGCCCACATTTTCGCTAAAGGCCAGGGAGGTATTGCCCTCGATAGTGATCTTGTTATCGTCGTAGAAGTAGATCAGGCTGCCCAATTTGAGGTGACCGGCGAGGGAGGCGGCTTCGGAGGACACGCCCTCCATCAGGTCGCCATCGCTGGCAATGGCATAGATGTAGTGATCAATGATGTTGTGACCGGGACGATTATAACGGCTGGCC
Organism: Ktedonobacteraceae bacterium; assembly: GCA_017354095.1. Taxonomy (GTDB): domain Bacteria; phylum Chloroflexota; class Ktedonobacteria; order Ktedonobacterales; family Ktedonobacteraceae; genus Bu33. Next base: position 8 of record JAFMRP010000956.1, on the reverse strand, counting down.
TGGATGCG
>JAFMRP010000180.1 GCA_017354095.1 Ktedonobacteraceae bacterium | reverse complement strand
CGCAGGTTTTATCGGCGAGTCCCGTGCTTACAGAAGATGGAACCTCGCTCCCCGCGCTCTCTGTCACCTGTTTCGGTCATTTTGCAGTCAAGCGGTCAGGGAAACCGGTTGTCCTCTGTCACAGCCGCAACGGGCAAAGCATTTTACGGTATCTGATCGCGAGCCATGGACATCAGGCGACCAGTGATATATTACAGGCATTATTGTGGCCAGAGGATCAGCCGGAAGTTGCTCAGCGTAAGCTGCATATAGCCATCAGTGTGTTACGGCGTTCTCTCAATGATGGTATTTCATGTACCCCCGGATATATTCTCTGTAAAAATGGGGTTTATTGCCTTAATCCAACTGCTACTATCCAGACTGATGTAGAAGAATTTCTGCGCTATTACCAGGCTGGTCAGGAGAAAAGTCAGGAGCGAGTATACTTCTATGAGAAGGCCTGTTGCCTCTATACAGGCCCTTTCTTGCCGGAAGATCGCTATGCTGACTGGTCATTTTTTCAGCGGGAGCAACTGAGCCAAACCTACCTTGTCATGTGTCGAACCCTGGCCAACCACTATTTTATGTGCAAACGCTATGAAGATGCCGCGAGATGGGCTACGGCTGTCCTCAAAGAAGATCGTTGTGATGAGATAGCTCATAGACAACTCATTCAGATTTATGCCGCTCAAGGGCGCCGTAGTGAAGCGCTACAGCAGTATCAGCACTGTGAACGTCTCCTTCGCGAGGAATTAGGAATAGAACCACTGGCCGAAACGCTCCATATATTACAGGCCGTCCTTGCAGGCACCGAGGTGTTTCAGAATAAAGTGGAAACATAGCTAGGATATAGAAGAAATATAGCTCCTCAGTATATAGTAGCAGCAGAGATTGTACTCCCATAAAAGACCAGGAGAGGTGAGGGAATGAGACCGTTTTTCACCCTGTCTGCGTACAACTTCGCATGCCGGCGAAGATGTTATGAAGCATAAGGAGTTTTCTGTTCTGGTGTGGTGCTGGCGCGATCCGCAGAGCAGCGCTATCCAGGTGCGCGCGGTAGACGTTGCTACCGCAAAAGAAGTGCCCCTCAAAGAGGGAGCGTTTCTCTTGCGTGTATCAACCACTACTAATCGATCGGCAGTGCGCTGTTTGATCCGTCACATTGCCAGCGGACGCGAAGCTTACGTTCAGGGCGGCTCCCGGTTGCGCGCGTTCGTGAAAACCTGTCTGCTGGCGAACAGTATGACTCCCACTAGTGATGATAATGGGCCGCCCACATAAGTTCACGCTCAGAAAAGCGGGAACGAATGTTTTAGCAGATCTACCGTAGTGAGGACGAGATGGCGACTTATCACGCAATCGCAGCGACGGGAGAGGCGATTTTAGGCTTACTGGAAGCCGCGCGCCCCAGGCCGGAGTTCGCGAATATTCAGTTCGCGCTTTATCAGGCGAGTAATTTTCAGAACCCGATGGAGGATGGTGTCTCGCTATACCTGTATCGCATCTCGCCGAACACTACCCGGCGTAATCTTCCTCCCCATACCGACGCCCAGGGACGGCGTTACCGCCCGGCCCTGCCGCTCGACCTGCACTATCTACTCACTCCCTGGGCCAGGACAGCAGCGCGACAACAACGCCTGCTGGGCTGGTGCATGCGCGCTCTGGAAGATACCTCGATCCTGCCCACAGGGCTATTGAATCGCTATGGAACGGAGCCCGAAACCTTTCGACCACATGAAACGGTCGAGCTGGTCTGTGAACCCATCTCTCTGCAAGAAATCGTCAATATCTGGGACGCGTTCAAATCCAATCTGCAGCTTTCAGCCGCGTATGTCGCCCGTATGATTTGCATCGACTCACAGATCGCGATCTCTGAAGGCGTGCCGGTGCAAACGCGCGTATTTGACTTTGGCGAGCGCGATTCTGGACAGGAGCAGGTGCGATGATGAATGATGCATTGCTGCACAGGCTGGATCACGTCACGATCCTGGCTCCCCTGGGCCTGCGTTTTTGGGATGTGGTATTCAATATCCCCGTCACGGATGGGCTAAGAGTAACCGCCTATCCGCTCAACAATCCGGCACGCCGGGTGCAGGGGGTTCCCAATCGTTCTGGCGCCTATGTGCTGCATAACCTGCCAGGTCTGCGTGCTGTCGAAAATGGTGCTGGCGATGCCGAGTTCTGGGCCAACCTGCCACTACGGCAGCCTTTTGTCGTGGAAGTCGTCGATAATTATCGACGTTTTCAGCCATTTCTCTTCTCAATCAATCTTCCGGCAAAGGGTCTGAGCACCCTGGAGTGTGTCCCTGGATCACCCCCCGATGCCGAGCTGCCAGGCATACCATTGTATTCTGCTCCCACACGCCCTGTACCTGGAGCAATGGCTGTGCTGCGCGCAACGCTTACAGTGCCCGATCCTGGCGATCCTCTTGCTGTCGTGTCGGCCGCGTGGGCGATGCTGGAAGTGCAGGTGGTGGGACATCCTCCTGTGCGCGGGCTCGCGGATGCGGAAGGGCGTATCGCTGTGATCTTTCCCTATCCTGAACCGGTCGATTTTGCGGACGACCCTGAAAGCCCGGTATCGCTGGCCGCAGGTGCGCCGCTCACTGCGCAGATATGGCCTGTGCGGTTGTATGCCACGTATACGCTACTGGACGCTGTGCCTCCCATTCCTGACTTATGCGCAACACTTATGCAATCACCGGCGGAGCTCTGGTTGGATTCCACACGGACGCAGCAACTCACAGAAGTTTCCTTGAAATTTGGAGAAGAACTTGTGGTGCGCTCAATAGATTCTGCCAGCGGAACGTTACTACCAAATTTGTTTATCACACCAGCTATATAACCGTGCCGCCTTGTTTTTTCAGTTAAAGGAGGGAGGGGCCATGCCAGAATATCTTACTCCAGGAGTGTATGTCGAAGAAGTTTCATTTCGCTCAAAGTCTATCGAGGGCGTGAGCACTACCACGACCGGCTTTATCGGCCCCACACGCTACGGACCCGTTGACCTGGAACCCGATGTTATTACCAGTGTTGGCGAGTTTGAGCGTGTGTATGGAGATCGGCAGCAGCTCCTGTTTGACCCGAATGGCTCACCTTCACAGATGCACAACTATCTCTGGCACGCGGCACGCGCCTTCTTTGAGGAAGGGGGCAAACGGCTCTACATTACACGCGTTTTCAGACCTCTCAATGGAGAGTATCCGCCGGATTTTAGCGTGCCGGCCACGAAGAGCGGCACATTCTATAATGATGGTCATGCACGTGCAGATCTTGGCTCTGGCGTGCATGTGCGAGCGCGCTTCCCTGGCGCCGCCGGTAACATCCGCGTGCGCTTTACACTGCGCATAGGGCAGAACATCCTGGGAGAGTCTCCGGTGCCAGGAAGCCCGGGAACCTTCAAGCCCAGCGTTGCCGGGCTGCTGGATAAAGATATCGTGTGGATCAATGACCTGAGCAGTCCCATCGACAGCCCACCGGGTTCCACCGGTATGCTCTACCAGGCTGAGCGCTACCCAGATCCAGACACAAAGGGTTGGTCCTGGCGCTTTCATCTGCACGATCGCTCACCGTCTCCCGGCAGCTCGTCCGACTCGTCCGAAGTGCGAGACCTCAGTGAGCTCGTTTTTGATCCTAATCCACAGCACAGTGACCAGGTGCGGATCGTCTCGCTGGCCGTCACCGTTATTCAGGACGATGGCTCAACGCTGGTCTGGGATGGCCTTGCCTTTGCGCCCGACCATATACGCGATGGTCTGCCCGATTCGGCAATGGCGCGTTTTGCCCCAACGCTCAGCAACCTGGAGCAGGCGCGCTCCTACCCCATTGTGCTTACCCGTGACAGTTTTCTCGGTGGGTTAGATATCCTTCAGGCAATTTTTCCGCAACCTATCATCGAGAGCCTGAGTGATCCCACTGTCAGTGATATTGATCGTTCAGTAGATGTGTTCCTGGATGGCGGGAATGACGGTCTGCGTCCGGGAGCCACCGATTATGAAGGAGCGGCAGATCCGAATAAAACCACGAAAACCGGACTGATGGCATTTGAAGATATAGACGATATCTCGATTATTGCCGCTCCAGGCTCCACGTATCGCTACGAGACCGACGATTATCGCAGCGAGGCGAATACGATTCTGAACCTGGTTATTGCCCATGCCGCGCGCATGCGCTATCGTATAGCCGTGCTTGATAGCGGCGATGGACAGTCCATTGCTCAGGTACGTGCCCTGCGTGCCAGGTTCGATTCAACCTATGCTGCCCTGTACTATCCCTGGGTGCGTGTACTTGATCCGGTAACTCGCCAGGAGATCCACCTGCCGCCCAGTGGCTTCGTGGCCGGCATCTACGCGCGCAATGATCGAAATCGCGCCGTCTATAAGGCGCCCGCCAACGAGGTCGTCAGTCTGGCCATCGGCTTTGAGCAACTATTGAACAAAGCCCAGCAGGAAGTACTCAATCCTGAAGGCGTCAACTGTTTCCGCTTCTTCGAAGGGCGCGGGTTCCGCCTCTGGGGAGCGCGCACCATTAGCTCTGATCCCGAATGGAAATATGTGAACCTGCGGCGCTACTTTGCCTATCTGGAGCACTCGATTGACCGGGGAACGCAGTGGGCCGTGTTTGAGCCAAACGGCGAAGCGCTCTGGGCGAATGTCCGTCGCACCATCGAAGACTTCTTACTCAACGAGTGGCAAAATGGAGCCTTGCTTGGTGATAAGCCTGAGAAAGCCTACTTTGTGCGCTGCGACCGATCGACGATGACGCAGAACGACCTGGACAATGGACGCCTGGTCTGTCTGATCGGGGTTGCCCCATTACGCCCCGCCGAGTTTGTCATCTTCCGTATCGGACAGTGGACCGCTGATAGTAAACGATAAAGAGGGGCAGCCTGCGTGGCTGTGCTCTTCTGAAAGGGAGGAACGCATCGATGGCAGTTTTGCGCGAACGTCCATATGTGCAGTTTAACTTTCTCGTCGACCTGGGTACGGGCAATACGGATGGCCCGGAGGCTGGCTTCCAGGAGTGCAGTGGCATTGGCATGGAAGTGACCGTTTCAGAATACCGCAATGGCAATGCCAAAGAGAATAGTGTTATGAAGATTACGGGGATGAACAAGTCCACCGATGTCACACTGAAACGAGGCGTCATCGGCTCGCTCAACCTGTATCAGTGGCTGAATGACATTCGCAATGGGAATCAAAATGCCCTGCGTACCGTGGTTGTGCATTTGCAGAACGAAGACCATACCGCCACTGTGCAGACCTGGAAATTGCTGCGGGCGCGCATTATCAAGCATACCAGCGGCCCCCTCAATGCCAAGGGCACAGATGTCGCCATGGAAGAGCTGGTCCTGGCATATGAACGCTTAGAGATGGAGTAATCGATCATGGCTGTGCGCATATCGCGCCGCTTGCCCGGCGTTCGCTTCGAGGTGCAGCCTCCGCTTCTTACAGACGTGCTGCCACGCATGGATGTGGCCGTTTTCGTTGGCTTTGCCACGTCCGGCCCTCTTCATACGCCCGTGGTGGTGGAAGATGTCGCGCAATTTACAGCCATTTTCGGCGAAGATAAACCACTGGCCTGGGATGTACAGCGCGGTGAAGTCGTCTATACCTACCTGGCGGCGGCAGTACGAGCCTTCTTCCGCAATGGAGGGCGGCGCTGCTGGGTCATCCGCGTGGCTGGCAATGCCCAATATAATGCATTTCGTATCCCGGGCTTAAAGCAGGTTCACCTGGATGACAGCGGGTCAATCAGCGAGATCACAGACGCTTACGCCAGGGCGTGTTCCGAGGGCAGCTGGTCCGACGGGCTGCGCGTGGCCGCGACGCTGCTCAGCCAGTCCTATGCCATTGAGCAGTTCTTGTTGGAGCAGCTGCAGGTCGATCTCACGTTGGTCGCTTCTCCACCCAGCGAGATTGTGGTGGGTGACCTGTTGCGCCTGACGTTTCGTGAGCTGGGTTATATGCTGATGTTCGTGGTACGGTCTACGCAGGCCCAGGTAGTGGATGAGTATAGGGTAGTGCGCGTGCAAGGCGAGACTCCCATATGGCTTCAACTCTCGTCTTCACCGCCAGGTTTTGTCAGTCCGCCAGAGCCGGAAGAGGCCGAGATCATTGGCCCGCCACCGTCAGAGATCATTGAGCAACTTCACGTGGATACGATTGATTGCGAGCGGCTGAACGTTGAGCTATGGGTAAAGCAGGGCGATGCCTACCCGGAGCGGCTGAGCAATCTTGGCTTCGCGCCCGGCCATCCCAACTATTGGGATGCTCTGCCGACCGATCAGCAACTCTATCAGGATACAACCGCGCAGCCTGCCCCCGCTCAGTATGCTGGCCTCTGGGATGCTGTGCGTAATCCGCGTTTTCCGCTGGCGGGGAGGAACGCAGGGCACAGTTTCTCGATTCCCATTGCGATGCCGGTACAGCCCGATTACTTCTCTGGGCCTAAGACACAGCCTGCCACGCCCCTGGAGCGCGATGGGCTCAGCGTGTTTGATGCCAGCCTTTTCCTCGACCCGGCCTTGAGCGCGTCGTCTGTCACCGACGTGCTGACGCAGGCGGATTTTATCCGTTACCAGAGCGCGTCACCACGTTCGCTCATAGGCATACACGCAGCGCTGGAAATTGAAGAAGCCACGCTGATAGCGGTTCCCGATGCTGTCCATCGTGGCTGGCAGCCATTCCACGTGCCCGTTGCGCCCAATCCTTTATCGTCGTCTCCACCGCAGCACCCCGAATGGTGGCATACGCTGGATTGTGACCCACTGCCAGTCATACCATCGGCACGGGAGCCAGAATGGGGCTATTTTCTCAACTGTGATATTCGTAACATCGGCGTCCCGCAACTGTACAAGGACTATGAGCTGGACGAGGTCAGTGCCGGGACGTTCAGGCTGAACTGGACGACCCCCGAAGCCGATGCAAGCTATACGCTCGAAGAGGCAACCACGCCCGATTTCAGCGGCGCCGTAGTCATTGGCGGTTATACTCCAGCCACGAATTTCGTGACGATCTACGGGCGCAGTCCAGGCGATTACTACTATCGCGTTCGAGCAGAGGTCGGGGATGTTCCTGGTGATTGGTCTAATGGCGTTGTGGTGCGCGTGGCTTCTGAACTGCGCTGGCGTCTGAACATGGTTGAAGAGTATGTGGAGGGGATAGTGCGGATGGTGCAGCGCGCGCTTCTGCGGATGTGCGCGGCGCGTGGTGATATGCTCGCGGTCATGGCTCTCCCAGAGCACTATCGTGAGGATGCGGCCATCCAGCATGCGACGGCGCTCACCTCGCCAGCCGGCCCAGCGAAAAAATTAGCGGAGGTGGAGGCCAATGTCCTTAGCTACGGGGCGCTCTATCATCCTTGGCTCAATGGCCGCGAAGAGGATGTTGTCACCGAGGTCAGGCGCACGCCACCGGACGGAGCAATGTGCGGCATCATGGCGCGTCGCGCCATCGCGCGCGGAGCGTGGATCGCGCCGGCTAATGAAGTAGTGCGCGGTGTGGTCTCCCTGACGCCTGCCATCGCCCGTGCACACTGGTTACGTCTGCAAGAAGCGCAGATCAACCTGGTACGCCAGGAGGCACGCGGCTTCCTCACATTCAGTGCGGACACGCTGAGCAGCGATCCCACTCTGCGCCCGATCAACGTGCGCCGGCTTCTGATCTTGCTGCGGCGGCTGGCGCTGCGTCTGGGGACTGCCTACGTATTCGAGCCAAATAGCGATGCATTCCGCAGGCTGGTACAGCGCAACTTTGAGGCGATGCTTGGACAGATGTTCGCGCGCGGAGCTTTTGCGGGCAGTACGCCACAGACCGCGTTCCAGGTCATCACCGATCGCTCGCTCAATACGCCGCAAAACGTCGATGCTGGCCGCTTTATTGTGGAACTGCGCGTCTCGCCATCGCTGCCGATGACGTTTCTAACGGTCCGCCTGGTACAGACAGGCGAGCGGAGCATTGTAACGGAAGGGAGCTAACGGGCAATGGCAGACTATCCATTTACAACATTTAACTTCGCGGTTGAGATTAATGTGCCGGAGATCGCTGATCTGCCAACGTACTTATGCGACGCCGCCTTCTCCGAGTGTGATGGGCTGGAGATGACGATGGAAGTGAAAACCATCCGTGAAGGGGGAAACAACGGCAAGCAAATCCGCCTGACA
>JAFMRP010000013.1 GCA_017354095.1 Ktedonobacteraceae bacterium | reverse complement strand
CCTTCAGAGGAGAAAGCAGAGCTATGATTGCTGGTTCTGTTCGTGAGAATACAATGGTAGTTCAACAATAAAGGTACTGCCCTGTCCCGGTTGAGATTGGCACCAGATCTGCCCATCGTGCTGCTCAACGATACGCTTCACAATGGACAGACCCAGGCCCAGGCCACTAGCACCAGAGGACTGTGCATCAGGAGCGCGATAGAAGAGATCAAAAACATGTAGAAGGTGTTCCGGGGCGATGCCCTGCCCGTAGTCACGTACCTCGATGCGGGCGAGATCTTTCACCTGGCTGAGCGTAACCTGAACGGGAGTGTCGGGAGGAGAATACTTAATCGCGTTTCCGATCAGATTAGTCAGTACCTGAGTCAGTAGATTGCGGTCGGCGACTATCTCAATGGGTATTGAGGGGAGGTGTAAGTCGATCTGTCGCCCTGTTACCATACGTTGTTCTTCCACGGCTGATTGACACCAGGATACGAGATCCCAGCGCTGCTTTTGCAGGGGCATCTGCCCGGCATTCATACGCCCGATATCTAACAACGCATTGATCATCTCTGTCATATTTGAAGTCTGGTCCTCAATCCGTTGGAGGGTACTGGTTACTTGTTCCTCGCCAGACATCTGAATCTGGCGTTTCTGGATGCGCCGCCGAAGCAGTTGTGCATACATACTAATACTGGTCACGGGCGTTTTGAGTTCATGGGAAACGACCGACAGAAAGCGATCTTTGGTTTGATTAGCATCCGCGAGTTGCTGGTTAGTCTGCTCATGTTGTTCGATGACAGTCTGAAGCTGATCTGCGTAGACGGTGGCACGTTGAGCTGCTCGTTGTGATTGCCGCCGGTTTCGTTCTACCTGCAGAATGATCCAGATTACCGCAATTCCTGCGATGGCGAGAGCAAGCAGATGGAGGACATCTGGCCAGCTCAGCAATGAAAGGCGATAAATTGGCGGAAGAAAGAAGACATCCAGCACGAACAGGCCCAGTATGAACAGCAGCAGGGTTGGACCAATGCCCCAGAGAAAAGCGGTAATAGCAAGGAGCAGAAACCAAGCCGCACTGCTCACGGTCACGGCATCGAGGGTCAGGTGAATCACTTGAGTGCTCAACCAGATCAGGCACAGCATGGGGAGTACACAGAGATAGCCAACAAGCGGGCGGCGCCAGAGAGGACCAGCCGTATTGACGATCAAAGTATCCGGTGGCAGTATGTGAGAACCCTTTGGACGTGGCGATGAATGCTCCTTGCTATTCTCCATCATCTTCAATCCACTATACTTTGAGGTAATGCGATTCTTCGAGTAGTATTACTGGCGAGCATACTTCTCTGGGAGTGTATCATAGCGATATCTTTTGTTGCAATGACAGCAATATTCGGTGGGGAGGCAATGCCTGTGAGCATTGCTCCATGCCAGTTGAGGAGAGAGATTGAGTGCAGTTGCGGCAATCTTTGATTGTTTGCTTGTTATTCATGGACACCCATGTTATGTTTGGTAAAGTAGGTAATGAGAAGAAGTTGGAGGTTTAGATGTCTTTTGCGCAAGACAGTCGTCTAGAAGTACGACCGCTTATTGTCAATGATGCTGAAACCTGCGATCAGATTGTGCTGACGCTGCCGCGTCACTTCGGGCTTGAAAGCGGAAGGCGGGCGTGTGCCCAGGCGGTGCGAACGAGCGAGGGGTGGGTAGCAGTTCTGGATGGCCGTGTTGTTGGTTTTTTGACTGTGCAATCTTATTTTGACACAACGGTTGAGATCACCTGGATGGCAGTGCATGCAGAGTTCCGAGGTCGAGGGATCGGGCGGCGTTTGATTGAGCGCCTGCGGCGGGAGGTCCAGGCACGTGGATATCGATTATTGCTCGTCTCAACGCTTGCGCCTTCCTATGAGGGAGATACTGAGGGCCCGGCCGAAGAGGGTTACGCAGCGACGAGGGCATTCTATCAAGCGGTAGGTTTTCTGCCCCTGCAAGAAGTTCCTCTCTACTGGGGAGTAGGAAGCCAGCCCGCCTTACTGCTGGTCATGCCGCTGCAATAAGGGTTATACACAAGAATGATTACATATTCTTCATATAAGCACGGAGGTAGTTATTACGGTTGATAATGTGATATAATTTTCCAGGTGTTATGTTTCAGTTTGATAGATGGAAGGGAGTTTCTACGATGGCGGCAGATCCACAGCGCATACGCATGACGCTGGAAGAGTATTTCCAGATGAACGACAAGAGTGATATCAAGTACGAATATCACCATGGTTACGCTATTGCTCAAGCGGGGGGAACAGGAGGTCATAGCCGGGTCAAGGTGAACCTTACCCAACTCATGAATGAGCAGCTATATTCGGGACCCTGCTATGTATATGATGCGGATATGCTGGTTGAAGTCGCGGAAGATGTACGTGTTTATCCAGATCTGACGGTTTCGTGTGACGTAGCGGATCACACGCCGGGGAACACCGTCGTTCGTTCGCCTCATTTTCTGATTGAAGTGCTCTCGCCTTCCACCGAAAGTACTGATCGTTTAGAAAAATCGGTGGAGTATCGAGCGTGTGCGAGTGTAGAGGAGTATGCGCTTGTGAGCACTCGTTACCAGATGGTCGAAGTATTCAGAAAAATACGGGGGGAGAAAGGGGAAGAGTGGGTGCACCATGTGTATCATCCTGGTCAGGAAGCCGAATTTGCGAGCCTGGACATCACCATTCCTGTTTCCGCCATCTATCACCGCACCGGAGTTCCGCTCATAGAGGACGTGCCGCCATTGCCGGGGCCAAAGAAGAGCAAGGCAGTATCGGGTAACGATCAGGAGGCGATAGAAAAAGGGCCCGTGCTTTGATAGCACGGGCCTTATTTTTGTGTGTGAAAAGGCTAGATCAGATAGAGTTTAGCCAAGGATTGTGCGGACATAGTGGCGAGTTTCGGCGGGCATATAGCTCAGCCATCTGCCACCACCGATGCGTGAAGCTCTCTGGACAGCGCCGGGGCCGGCATTATAAGCGGCGAGGGCTTTCGCATAGTTACCACCGAACATACGGCTATTCTGGGCCATCAGGCGTGCGCCGGCATACAGTGAGGCAACGGGATCACGAGGATTGAGGTGCATAGCAGCAGCAGTACCGGGCATGAATTGTGCGATACCGATAGCGCCTGCCGGCGAATATGCGCGGGGATTAAAGCCGCTTTCCTGGCGGATCTGACGCACATAAACATCTGGATTGATACCAGCCTGCACAGCAGCTTTGCGCGCAATGCTCACGTAATCCGCGGCCTCAGTGCTTGGAGTCGCAACAGCCATCATGGTTACGCATAGCAGCATGAGGCCGAAGATCCCGCCAATAATCTGCACGAGACGGCGAGGAAAAGAGCGTGATGTGCCATGCTGAGGCTGAGCTACGTTCGATTCTTTTTGATTATTGGTGCAATCCAAGGTGTAATGTTCTGTCAAGAAAAATCTCCTTTTGTCTGTAAGGCTCGTTTTGACCGTATAAATCGGGCCACAAAGTCCCATGGTGCAAAGGCCTATGAATTATCTGTGCAATTTCCAGGAGTAGACTTGATCTCTACTACAAAGAGGAGCATTGCAATGCAGATCAACTAGATCTGTTGTCAATACTTTACACTGCAGATAGGTTTAGATCAATGTTTGTAGTACCAAAGGTATAGTTATAGTTCATGAATCCGATAGGGATGGGATTGTTTGACACATAGACATATGGTATGGTACTGTTAGCAAGCATCTGAGTCAGGCAAGTTGAGGAGAAGTGGTATATCACTGGTAGTCAACTTTATAGTTATAAGCGTTTCGTGTCGTCCACAAAATCTTTGAAGGAGCACGCAAATGCAGAGGAGCAAGCAGTCTATTTTATGAGTGATTGATGTACAGATTAGGCTGGTAGATGGGCCGGCACCTACATGTTGGAGAGATCAGTTATTAGATGCACACTTGACGATTTTGGCACAGACGAGCATACCATAGTGGTTAAAGCGGCGGGTGAAATTGAATTCTAAATGTGGTATATTTTTCTGCTGGCTCTTTCGTGAAGTACCAAATTGAAACGTTTCGGGCGGTCATAACGATGTTATAAGTGAAGAGATTTTAATTATCGGGCCACGCAACGTTCTACTTTACGTAAGTACTTTACTACTTGTCACTGAGGCGCAGCCATGTTACACTGCAACAGAGGATTACAACTTTTTTAGGTACTGCTCGTACATGGTTAGCAGGAGGTATTATTTCTACCTTATCAATGATAAGTAGATACGCGGAGAGCCAGTGAAGAGCGGTGATATATGATGGAATCTACAGTGAACGCTTCTAATATATTGGGGATAGGGTCTATTGCGCAGCCAGTGCGCAAAGGGGGGCGCAGCCAGGGAATGGATCTGGTGGGTGCGCGTGGAATCAACGAAACGGGGGAAAGTAGCCGGAGCAGGGCGGGGATAGCAGTGGAGGCGATGGGTGATACAGCGCTTGTCGAGATGGTGCTTGATGGCAACTCGGACATCTTTGCAGTGCTGGTGGAGCGTTACAAGGACGCGGTGCAGAACCTGGCGTATCGTATGTTGGGGAATGCCACAGAGGCCGAAGATGTAACCCAGGAGGCGTTTGTACGCGCATACACGCAGCTTGCCACCTACAAAACCACCCATAAATTCAGTACCTGGTTGCTTTCCATTGCTTCTCATCTCGCCATTGATCAATTGCGGAGAAGGCGTTTTCTGGCATTGCCATTGGAAGACGTTCCATTTTTAGAATGGATTGTTGATGGGAATGTCGGGCCAGAGCAGTCGGCGTTACGGGGGGAGCAGCAGGACGAGATTCAACAATTTCTGCAAAAGCTACCCAGTAAATATCGTGCCGTGATTGTGCTGCGCTACTGGTATGATTTTTCGTATGAAGAGATCGCCGAGACATTGGGGTTGACGCAACCGTTGGTGAAGGCGCGTTTGCACCGTGCGCGGGAGCTACTAGCGCGTTATATCAAGCAGGGTGCAGTCAAAAAGGAGGAGATCGATGCGCTGTCGCGACGCTAGAGAAAAGCTAAGCGTACAGCGTGGTGAGGATCTCGACGCGCTGGACGCCGGGGATTTGCAGGAGCATCTACAGCAGTGTTCCTCGTGCCAGGAGCTGGCGCGCCGGGTGAGGCGTATGAGCGGATTGCGATGTGAGCCGGTGAAGCCGGTGCAGAGCGGGCTTTCGACCGAGCGCATCATGCAGGCGGTTCAGCAGCAGCGGCGCATTACCCAGCAGTTTGAAGACATTCGCAAGCAGCAGCAGTTGCGTATGCAGCGTTCGCGCCCTGTGATGGTGGCTGGAGTTGCTATTGGTGTATTCACGCTGAGCAGTATACCGTTGCTTATGCTGGCGGCGATGATACTACAGACGAACCTGGTGCTGAAGGGGTTATACTTACTGAGCGGTGTGATTGATCTCGCGATTATTCTGGCCCAATATCTCCAGGCGGGTTTAACCGTAATCGCCCATAATAGCTGGCTGCTCTCGGGGTTGGCGTTTGCGGTAGTGATGATGATGGGGATGTGGGTTCGCCTGATGCGTGCTCCCCGGGAGGTATAGTAGGGGCGGAGATCATGGCCGGGGTTGGCCATGAGCGGGAGTTCAGGTATGCACAAAGGTGTATATAGGCAATGGTTCATGTTCACGCTGCCCGGGCTATTGTGGCTCATAGCAGCGTTGTTCATAAGTGGGGTGGGACTGTTTCTGGGCGGCGAGACAGCTTCGGCGCACAGTCGTGGGGAGGTTATGCCTCAAAGTGATTGTTCCGAAGAGGGCCAGAAACCGTCTTTTGGTAGTGCAGTAGTAGTAAGTAGTGGAGAGGTAGTATGTGGAAGTCTTACGTCTTTTGGGGGGAAGATGGTGGTACAGGGGGAGGTGCGGGGAGATGTTGTCTCCTTTGGGGGAAACGTGGTCATTGGAGGTCAGGTGAACGGCAACGTGACCTTGTATGGAGGGAACCTTACCCTGCAGAATAGTGCACACGTCAACGGGGATATCCATGTTTGTGGAGGTCAATGGATTGAGGGGTCAAACTCACAGCTACAGGGCAGTGTTTTTGATTGCACAAAAAGCCTGGGCTGGCTCATCGTAGGTGATGGGGGGCCTAATTTTCGCTTCTGGTATGTGGTAACCTGGGTGGGACTGGCAGTAGTTTTGACAACGCTTCTGCCTGAACATGTTATGCTAGTACGCACCACGGTGCGACAAAAAAAGCGACGCAGCCTGTTGCTCGGAGTGCTGAGTCTGCTGCTTGCACCAATAATCCTGGCCATTCTGGTTGCACTTATTATACCTATTCCGCTGGCGATTTTGATTGCGGTCGGGCTGATCGCGGCGTGGGCATTGGGGATAGTGGCGGTTAGCTGGCTGATTGGTGAATTGATTGTGCGTACACTTGTGCCACACATGAATACGCGACCTCTACAGATTATCGTCGGGTCAGCCGTGCTGGCTCTGGCTGGTTCTCTCCCCTATATTGGCTGGTTTATCAGCGTTGGAGCGGGTTTGTTAGGGCTAGGAGCCGTCTTCTTGAGCCGTTTTGGTACGCGGCTCTACACACGCCCCAGGCGACCGCTCCCGTTGGAAACGCGGCGCTAAGAGAAGGAGTGCATCTTTTTCCCGAGGGATGAAAGGCAGGTATCAGGGGACGCAGTGCGAATCTCCCGAACAGGGCTATGTAGTAGTCGGATTGAAACACAAAAACGCTGGAAAGATGGGACGGGCATCAGCGACAGCTGCAGTTATATTCGTGAGCGTGCCAGGCTCGCCGTACTCCACGGCTCAGAATGTAACTCGTTATGTAACGTCGTAGGGTGGCCGCCGAGGTGAACATGAGCATTGACGTTGAACTAACAGATCTTGCCTACGGGGGCGATGCCGTGGGCCGCTACGAGGGCCGTGTCTTGTTTGTACCTGGGGGTATTCCAGGTGAGCGTGTACGGGTGGAGATTGTGGAGGAGCGGCGAGGGCACGCACGGGCGCAATTGCTGGAATTGTTGAGACCTGCGCCGGAGCGGGTTGAGCCGATGTATCCGCAACTTTCTGATAGCGGCTGTCAGTGGCAACATATCGCCTATCCAGCACAGTTGACCTGGAAGGCACATATTGTGCGGCAGCTTCTGGTGCGAATTGGGAAGCAGCCTGACGCCCTGGTGCATCCAACGATCGGGATGCCGCAGGGGATGTTGCCCTGGCAATATCGTAACATCGCATTATTTTCTGTTGGTCTGGGCAACGAAGTTGGTTTCAAGATGAATGACAGCCACGATGTCCAGGATCTTGAAGAGTGTCCTCTGCTCCATCCAGCTCTGGACCAGGTCTACCAGGCGGTTCGTAGGAAGCTTATCGCGTATTTTGATACATCGCTGGGAGAGATGATTCAGGGTTTCACTATTCGCGGCGCCATTGGTGCGGTCAGCAATGCTGGCACCAACTTCACGGGGATTCGCGCCGTGCCTACGCTGTTATCGGTACATGCGCGTGCTGGCTCCTGGATTGAGGATCCGCAACAGCTTGCGCAGGAATTGATGACGATCGCGCCGGGCATTGTCGGTGTGATCATCGAGCGTGTTGGTGGGCGATATGGGCGTGTGTTTGTTGGGCAGGAGTTTCTGACTGACGTGGTACTGGGGCGTCGTTTCCGCGTGTCGGCTGATTCATTCTTCCAGGTTAATCCACTGCAGACATCGGTGCTGGTGGAGCGTGGCCTGGCCATGCTAGAGCCACAGCGTACAGATATTGTCCTGGATGGATACAGCGGTGTGGGGCTTTTCTCATCTTTCCTGGCTCCTCGCTGTTCGCGTGTTATCGCGATTGAGTCACAGCCTAGCGCCGTCATGGACGCGCGTGCCAGTGCTGCGCTCAACAATCAGAACAATATTACGACGCTTGAGGGGCCATTGGAGCGTTTGCTTGGCCAGCTTAGCTACCGGCGCGAGCGTATGGATCTCGCGCTGCTAGATCCACCGCGTGCGGGTTGTTTGCCCAAGGCGCTGCAGGCGTTGCAGGCCATCGCGCCTCGCGCCATCTGTTATGTCTCGTGCGATCCCAGCACGCTGGCGCGTGATATCGCTACATTGTGTTCTGGAGGTCGCTATCGCCTGGTATCGGCCCAGCCAATTGATATGTTCCCCCAGACATACCATATCGAGTGTGTGGCATTACTGGCGCGTGTGGGAAGTCGCTAGCAGGCAGTAGGAGTAACACCAGAGCGAGCGCCGGGTCCTTCCACCTGAAGCGGGGGAGGACCCGGCGTATTGTTATTCCTGGGGTGTATGGATATTGACCAGGGTGGGGCGTTTGCTCAGCACCACCTCAATCCGGCTGCCCACGGCCATCAACGTACCGGGGGGAGGGCTCTGCCTGACGACATGGCCAGGGGGAAGATAGGAAACGTCCTCGGCCTCGCCGGACACCGTCACATCCAGGCCGACTTCCTGAGCGAACGTCATAGCGGAGAGCAGATCCATATTGCGCAGATCGGGCGTTCCTTTGCTTTTCGCGGTATCCTCAAGCCGTGCCAGCACAGTAGAGAACCAGGTATAGAGCCCTTTCTTCTCATCGTTTTCGCGTTTGATGGCATCTGCTCGTTCCTTGTGAGTTTTAATGCCGAGGATCTCATCTTGCAGAACGAAGGGCTGGTCAACGGTGCGGAGAATGATATCCGGGTTACTGCCGGGAGTTTCCACATAGACGTTGCCAATGTCCAGGAAGCGCTCCAGCAGATTAGCAACCTTGACTTTGACATCTCTGATACTGCGATACTCGGCCTCGATGCGGGTCTCGTAGAGGAAAAAGAGGCGGCGCTGAATATCGATGATGCGGCGGTTAGTCAGGATATAGACATCATCGACATAGTTTGTGTAGATCAAGCCGATGGTCACGAGCAGTCCCAGCACCACGATGCCCATAAAAGGGAACCAGATCTGGAGCAGGGGGGCCGGGACCAGGCCGGTGATAGGTGGAAGGGTAGCCAGGGGCAACGCGACGAGGAGTCCCAGCACAGGGCCCAGTAGATTACGCAGGAGCACATACTGGGAACGCTGCACGTAGCGAACCGTGTGTTCGCCTGAAAAGTAGCGTACATCGCAGCGGAAGCGAAAGATGCCGAAGGTGCGTCTTGGCCCGCGATAGGTCTGGTTAGGGGGTACAGGGAAGGGCTCATCGGCATCGGGCAGTTCGGGCACTGGCTTGCCTTTTGCCAGTCGATCGAGCACATCAGCGAGATCAGTATTTTTTGGTTTGGGAGGTTTCTCTTCTTTGGGTTTTTTGGCCGCGGCAGCGTCGGTGACGCCCTGGAGAGCTTCCTGTACTTTTTTGGGGCTAGGGACATCGTGCATAACGAGCTGGCTACCGGAGAGATAGACATGCACATCGCCGTAGCCCAGTATGATTCCCCACAGGCTTTTCATATCAACGCCAATTTGCGTCACCTTCTCCAGCGGTATTTGCTGGCGCGTGGGTTCAAGCAGACCGCGAGAGCTAATGATGCGCTTATTGGTGATGATGTATGTTTCAAACCACCAGACGACCACATCGCGATAGGCGACCCATATGCCGGTGCCGATCGTCAGAGTGACCGAGACGATTGCCAGCAGCGCCCAGAGCTGGCCTATGGCTGGAGCAGCCAGCCAGCCCCAGAAAACGGCGAACAGTAGCAGCAGGCTTCCCAGAAAAGGCAGAGCCGGTCCGAGCAGAAACCACCAGTGTTTACGCACCACGAGGCGTACATCCTCGCCGGGCTGCTGGCCAGAGAAGTGCCATTTCTTATCGCGTCCCATGCGGAAATGTTGGAGACTGAAGCGTTTATGGCCTAAGCTCCAGGGAGCAGCGGAATTTTTAGAGGACGCTGCAGGGGCCTTGTTTTTTTGATCTGCCATGATATGTCACCTTCACCCATTGCTCAGGAGCGCCGCACCGTACTAGAGAACGCCTTCCATTATTTTTTCGCCGGGGCCGATTTTCTTGTTCGGGCAAAGATCAACGCCACCACCAGGGCGACGATGATAACGAAGAAGAAAACCGGTATATAGTCGGCAGGATTGGGGGACTGCACATTCACACTGAAATTGGAGTGGCCACCGGAGCCCTGAGAGAAATAGGAGCCGAGGTAGGCCAGAACAAAGCCGCCGGAGATGACGGCAGGGACAATGCCTATTAAGCGCTCGTGTGGTGTGCTGGGTTTAGGAAAGGCCTTCACGCTGATGTAGTAGCCCAGGGCGATAATGCCCGCGAAAAGCAATAGCGACCAGAATGGCGCCATTGAGTTCGTAGTGGCTGCTGGTATCTGGGGTGTCTGAGATGAGGCGGCTGAAGCGCTGCCTGTGAACATATAGGATACGGTATTGGGCAGACGTGTTAAGAACTGGCCCACGGTACCGCTACTCTCAGGGCGAACCAGGAAAAAGGCCAGCAGAACAGCTACTAAAGAAATCAGCTCGCGCCGCCATCCGCGCCAGAATCCCAGGACAATAAACGCTAGCATAACGACGACAAAGCATTGTTGGCTAGAAAATGGCAAAGACATATACTCACCTCTCCCCTAGTACAAATCAATTGGTCCTTTCGGTTTTTCTCTGCTCCACGCCCTCCAGGAGATAGGGAGGCGGGAGTGTGCGTACACTGGTTTTTTTTCGATCCGCTAGAGGATACTGCTATTTACGTGTTCGAGCGATTCCGACTCCCTAAATCCCGCTCTTGCCTTTATGATACCACAGATGGCCAGAAAAAACCTAGACCGTTCTATGCTAAATTTTTGGTTCTCGACTGAAAAATATCTTCCACGCCTAACGGTTGTCAGGTATAAGACAGGTTCTGGCTGCTATCTTTCTTGAATCTCTGCAGCAGCGAGGGGGAGCATCCGTTGGGAAGGATTGCAGCCTCTTGTATGCTTGCTTCAGAGATGATGGGAGGGGCACTACCCAAAAGCGTAAAAACTCGTCATGATGACCCAAATGTGCTATACTATAAGCAGGTAGGATCAAATTTTCTAGGCCTGTGTTCTAATCATCTGAAGTGGCTGCCAGTGTGCTCTCAAGGGGTCAAAGCCGCAGCCTTCCCGCAATGTACTTCTAACTGCCTTCTGGCTATGTGTCCGATTTTTTGGTGAGGATGTGAGTTTATGGAACTGGGTAATATTAGACCCGTCAATATTGTTGAAGAGATGACCAGCGCCTATCTCGACTACTCGATGAGCGTAATTGTGCGTCGAGCATTACCGGATGTGCGAGATGGGTTGAAGCCGGTTCATCGTCGTATACTCTATGCTATGGATCAAATGGGGTTGCAATCGACGAAGCCGTTCCGCAAGTGCGCGGGCACGGTGGGTGAGGTATTGAAAAATTATCATCCTCACGGTGACAGTGCGGTCTATGACGCCTTAGTGCGCATGGCGCAGCCCTGGGCCATGCGTTATCCCCTGGTGCTGGGGCAGGGTAACTTTGGTTCGCAGGATGATGATCCGCCAGCGGCCATGCGTTATACCGAAGCGAAGATGGCGACCATTGCCGACGAACTGCTGCGCGACATTGACAAAGACACGGTTGATTTTAATCCCAACTATGACAATCAGACGAAAGAGCCGGTAGTGCTCCCGGCGCGCCTCCCTAATCTGCTGCTGAACGGCTCCACCGGCATCGCGGTTGGGATGGCCACCAACATCCCGCCACATAATCTGAACGAGGTATGCGATGGCATTACCTATCTGATTGATGATCCTGAAGCCACCACCGAGGAACTTTCACGCATCATCCGCGGGCCTGACTTCCCGACGGGGGGTATTATCCAGGGTCGCGAAGGTATTCGCAACACCTATGCCAATGGGCGGGGGCGTATCGTTATTCGTGCGCGTACGCACTTTGAAGAGACTGAACGTGGGCGTGTGAGCATTATCACCACCGAGCTGCCTTACCAGGTCAACAAGGCCGAGCTGGTCAAGAAGATCGCCGAGCTGGCACGAGACAAACGTATTGATGGGATCGCTGAGGTGCGTGATGAGTCGGACCGCCGGGGAATGCGCATGGTAGTTGATCTCAAGCGAGATGCAAACCCGGACAGCGTGCTCAACTCGCTCTTCAAGTTCACGGCGATGCAGAGTTCGTTCAACACCAATATGCTGGCCCTGGTAGAGAAGCAGCCGCGCACCCTGATGCTGAAGGCCTTTTTGCAGCATTATATCCGTCATCGTGAGATTGTGCTCACCCGGCGCACGCGCTACGAGCTGGCGAAGGCCGAGGCCCGCAAACATATCCTGGAGGGCTTAAAAATCGCCCTGGATAACCTGGATGCTGTGATTAATATTATTCGTACGTCGCGTTCGGCCTACGAAGATGGTATGGAAAAGCTGCGCCAGCAGTTTGGCTTTTCTGAGGAGCAGGCCAGGGCTATTCTCGACATGCGCCTGGCGCGCCTAGCCGCTTTGGAGCGGCAGAAGATCGATGACGAGTACCAGGAGCTGTTGAAGAGCATCAGCTACTATCAGATGCTGTTGAACGACATCAATGAGATCCGTAAGTTAATCAAAGAGGATCTCAAGGACTTGAAAGAGAAGTTTGGCGATGCGCGGCGTACAGAGATCGATGATGCCGAGGCAGGCGACTTTAAGGCAGAAGATCTCATCGCCAATGAAGAGGCCGTAGTAACGCTGACGGAGAAGGGATACATCAAACGCCTGCCCTCCAGCACCTACCGGGCCCAGCGGCGCGGTGGACGCGGTGTAACCGGTATGGTCACGCGTGAAGATGATGCGGTGCGTCATCTGCTCGTCGCACACACGCATGATAGCTTGCTCTTCTTTACCGACCGTGGTCGTGTCTTCCAGCTTAGGGTCTATGAGCTGCCCGATGTCAGTCGTACCGCCAGGGGTGAGCATCTGATCAACCTGATCTCGATTGAGCAGCGCGAGCGGGTGACCGCGATCGTTGCGGTGCCAAAGGGCGTGAGTCGTGACTTTATGATTGTTGCGACCAGGAACGGCGAGGTCAAGAAAACGGTGATGAGCGAATTTGAGGTTGTGCGCCGCCAGGGTCTGATCGCGATGAACCTGGAAGAGGATGACGAACTGATCGGGGCCAAGCTGGCGCGTGCTGAGGATGATGTGTTAATGATCACCGAGCAGGGGCAGGCTATTCGCTTCACGGTCGCTGAACTGCGCTCCGCCTCGCGCACCAGTGGAGGTGTGCGCGGCATTCGCCTGGGAGCGGGTGATAGGATGATTTCTTTGAACCTTGCACCCCGGGATAGCGAAGTGCTCGTGGTCACAGAGTATGGGTATGGCAAGCGTACTCGTATCGATGAATACCCGCGTCATAACCGTGGTGGTGGCGGTGTGCTGACCTCCAAGGTAACGGATAAGACCGGAAAAGTCGCGGCCGCACGCATAGTCACAGAGAAGGACGACGATCTCATGATCATCTCGGCCAGCGGCGTGGTGATCCGCACTGATGTGAGCCTGATCAAGCAATCGGGGAGGGCGACACAGGGCGTCACCTTGATGAGTCTTGGCGAAGGTGACGCGGTTGTCGCGGTAGCAACGACCAACGGGAAAAAGAGCGAGGATAGTGAAGCGGAAGATGGGCAAGAGGAGGCAGTTGGCGAGAGCGAGGTTATGCAGGAGGTGGAAGTGCCTACCACGCCTGCTGAAGAGTAGCGAGGTATCTTTCTCGAGCTGTGAGTAGCGCGAGAAAGTAGGGAAAAGCGTTTTTTCGAGGTCCGGAAGCAAAAGCTCCCGGACCTCGAAATTTCTTAGCGGGTAGATGGTGGTGTATCGAGGCGCTGGCCCTGATACACCTGTCGAGCGATCGCGCGATCTCTTTGCGCCTCCAGTTTAATCAGGGGGAAAGAGCGATGAAAACGGCGATCGAACTCTGCGGCACGCGCCTCCGATATTTCGGCGCGTCGCTCATATGAACGAGCGAAGATAGTACGCTTTACCTCATCGGAGACCTCAGCCAGCAGCAAAAAAGCCAGCACAAAATCGGGCTTACCCAGCTCCGCATACGTGTCGGCACGCGTCAAGGCATCGCTGCCCTGATCCAGTTGCTGGCGTGCCTGATCCTGAAACACCGATTTTGATAGTTTACTATAGAGATCAGAGAATGACGCGGACATAAATGCGCTCCCAACTTTCCTACTTTCCAAAAATACGCACGCCTTTGTTTTCGTTACCTATAACTACTATTATAGCGGCTATGCACTGGTATTGTACCAGCGGATCGTCACCGTGCGCGTTTTGACCTGATCGATGAAGTGATAGTGGCTATCCAGCCATTGCTGAGCCGCCTGCACGCGGTCAGAGGCACCATCCTGTACACGTCCAACGATCCAGAACAGATGGGGATGGCCAGAGGCATAGCGAGCAAGGTCAGAGGGATTGATAGCGGCATCTGGATGGGGGGTGCTATAGGTCGACCAGGAGAAAGAGCCAGGCGCGTCAGGAGAAAAATGGGTCTGATTGGGATAGGCATGCAGATAATATTCGACAGCAATCTGGCATCCCTGCTTGATGGAACCGTCAATAGTATTATCGTAACAGACGAGGCCGTCACCTGGCTGGTAATGCTGCTGCATCCAGGGAACGGTCGAATTCCAGTCCTCCACCTGCGCACTGGCGTAGTAGTAAGGGACAGCAGTGAAGGAGAGGCCAAGCAGAAGCAGGGAGAGCGCTACCTGCGCAACACGCCATCGCAGACTGGTCACCAGCCAACCCATCAGCAGGCAGAGGGCTGGCACGATCACCACCAGATAGCGGGCCGAGAACAGACGCGTTGCGCCCTGTGAAACGACATAGCTCACAAACAGTGGTATTGCGAACCAGCACAGCAGCATCCAGCCGGCAGGGAGCAAGGTTTGAGAGGTAGTCATTACAGCGCGCAGACGATCGGACGGAAGATAGGCAGCGGTGAACAGTGCCACACAGAGCAGGCAACAGATCGCCAGGGCCAGAGCATAGATTTTATGATAGCCGGCAAAGCCATAGAGCAAGTTGATGATATCGCCCGGATGGGGTACAGGTAGCCAGCCAGTTTTCGCGCCCTGCAAGCTGACCAGCAGCATAGGAATACAGAGGAGCCCGCAGGAGATCATGCTCACCACACCAGCCCTCAGGCGCTCCCGTGCGCGGGAGCGCCAGGTATTAGGGAGCAGCAGGATACCGGCAACGACACAGATCTGGGCCAGAATCAGCAATATACTGAAGAGGTGCGTGTAGACAGCCAGCGTAGTCGCCAGCACATAGGCGATCCACCAGCGGCGTAGTGAGCGTTCACCGGTCAAGGCAGCGAGCAGAGCATACCAGGAGAGGGAAAGGAGGAGAAGTTGCAGGCTATATGAACGGGCCTGTTGCGCGTAGATCAGCTGGGCATCATTCGCCAGGTAAAGCAGCGCGCCCAGCACGCCCGCGAATGTATGGATGAAGCGGCGCCCGAACGCAAAAACAACAACGACACTGAGTGCCGCGAAGACAGCGGAAGGAAGACGGACAACAACCTCCGTGGGAGTGAAACCGAGCATGCCTGTGAAGTGCAGCCAGAAATGCAAGAACAGATAGTAGAGTTCCATATTGGGCTCGGGGCCAAAGATCAGGCGCAACAGAAGCGGCAGCGGCTGGCGGGCCAGTTCGACCGAGAAGGCTTCATCAAACCAGATGCTCGGGCTACCCAGGCGATAGAGGTTCAAAGCGAGCGCGGGAACAAAAAGAACCAGGCAAGACAGCCAGAAAGGCATACGCGGCCACGCAACAAGCCATTTACGCTGTTCGCCGCGAACGGATACGACGACAACGCTCTTCTCTGCTATTTGACTTTTGATTTCGGACATACTCCAGATGCTCACATTATTTTTAGATTATGCAGTTTATAGAGCCTTTGTAGATTAGAACGAATAACTAAGGCAACTCGCGCTGCTGTTGTTCCTCACGATGCCATTTACGTGCGAAAAGGAATAGTTCGCGAAAGGCACGCGCGATGACCGAGAGCTTCGCGCCGGTCGCGCGGCCACCCCGGCGAGGCAAATGGCGCACACCGACCTCTGTATAGGTATAGCCGGCGCGTTTCAGCTTGTAGAGGATTTCTGTATTGATCATCGCGCCACGCGTCTCCAGACGATGTTCCTGAAAGAAGCGCGAGCGATAGAGTTTAAAGGCACAATCGATGTCACGAACGCGCAATTTGAATACCAGGCGTATCAGCATCTTCCAGCCCCAGGCATTCAGCTTGCGCATCCAGGTATCCTGGCGGTCAAAGCGATAGCCGAGCACGGCGTCATACTGCTCAATGAACGGGAAAAAGCGTGCCAATTCAGAGATATCAAACTGGCCATCCGAGTCCATAAAAAATGCCAGGTCTTTGGTAACCGCCTCAAAACCGCTCACCAGGGCCGCGCCATAGCCTTTATTCACCTCGTGGTCAATGAGGCGAATACGTGTATCGCTAGCTGCAAGTTCCGAGACAATTTCGTGGGTTTTGTCTTTGCTCCCATCGTTAACAACAATGATCTCAAAGTCATCGGTCCAGGTGGACACGGCGGTGATAGCCGAAGACACTGTCTCAGCGATGGCCACCTCTTCGTTATAGGCAGGCATAATGATAGAGAGGCTCTGGTGCAATTTTGTGCTGGACTGCTGCATATGATCCTGTCTACGCATGACGGATGATGAGTGATGAAGTGGTTCCATGACCGCTCCTGCATTCAAAAAGCATGCTCATTCAAAAAAGCAAGCTAAATTCACAACAAAAGGCGACATAGGCATAAATAAATGTTTGCCAGCGAGAAAATTTCTGGTAGAACGTCGCCTCAAGAGCGTTAAAATAGAAATAGAAAAGCCTTCCCAGAAAGAAGATACTCTTGAGCTAAAAATAGGACGAAAGCCCTACAATTGTTACGCCATTCTCACCGGACCGTCCAACTCACAGGAGTATATCAGGATCAGATAATTTACACAATAGTATTTACACAATAGTGAGAGAACAGATGAGGCAGGTCCATGACCCCTCGGCACGAGAAGCCGTGACGCAGGCAAAGCAGGGTGATTATTTTTCTTTCGAGCGGGCCTCTACTGTTCCGCGGACAGAGTCTCGCCGTGGTGTATTGCTAGAATGGTGCAATGCATTCAAGCAGGTATGGCCGATCTACCTGGCGACTCATGGTGCGTGTGTGCTGTTGAGCTATCTGGTAGTGCTTTTCCAGGTCAAGAATTTTTCGCATGACCAGCTACCGTTCTCAGTGCTCTGGAGTGCCTGGTATCGCTGGGATAGCGGGCAATTTGTTTCTATCGCCACGCGGGGTTATGATAGTCCCTGGCGTACAGCCTTCTTTCCGCTCTATCCGCTGCTAGAGAGTGTTTTAGGCCTGCTGGTAAGTTCTCCATTTATCGCGGGGCTCATCATCTCTAATATTGTGACGCTTGTCCTGTTTACGGTGCTCTACCGTCTGCTGCAAGTAGATTTCGAGAGTACCCTGGCTTATCGCGCCGTGCTTTATCTCGCTGTATTTCCCACGGCTTTTTTCCTGGCGGCGGCCTATAATGAAGCGCTGTTTCTCTGCCTGGTGCTGCTCTGCTTCTATGCTATGCGTCGTAGCAAATGGTGGTGGGCTGGCCTGTTCGGCCTGTTAGCCAGCCTGACGCGATCGGCAGGACTATGCTTACTGGTCCCATTCTGTTATGAATACCTCTATCAGCGTCGCTTTCGCCTGAGCGCTATACGAGCTGATGCGCTGAGTGGCCTGCTGATTCTCGCCGGCACTGGTCTGTTCGCAGTGTATTGTGGGTTCAGATTTGGCGATGCGCTGGCTTTTTCGCATGTCCAGGCTTACTGGGGACGTGCACTGACCTTTCCTGGAATAGGTTTCGCGCGTGCGTTCTGGGTCATCCTTCACGCGGGGGTGCTAAGCTTCTCGACATTGCACAGTGTGATCGATCTAGGGGCAGGATTGCTAGCATTAGTGCTGACCGTGCTCTGCTTCGTGGGGCCCTGGAAGATTCCCGTTGAGTTACAGGCCTATGGGTTCTACGCGGTCGCGCTTTATCTCTTTCTGATCCTCTTTCCAGGTCGTGATGTGCCCTTGCAGTCGCTATCGCGCATGGTGTTAGAGGTGTTCCCTATTTTTATCATCCTGGCAGCAATGGGCAAAAAAGCCAGCATTAATCTCTACTACCTTACACTGTCGGGGGCGCTGCTTTGTTTTATGCTTTTACAATTTTTGACCGGATACTGGATCACTTGATGGTGCAATCTGATAGCTAGCGCCGTTAATCAATCATATTGATGGACGTTTCAAGAGTAGAAGGGCAGCCTGATGGCTCTGTGATAAGAACCAAACTGTGGCATTGCTTCTGGAGAACAGTGAAAATGAATCTAATGCTAAAAACTGATGAAGCCATGTTGATCGAGGCATCCGACGCGGCATCAGGAGGCAG
>JAFMRP010000955.1 GCA_017354095.1 Ktedonobacteraceae bacterium | reverse complement strand
ATATCGAGTGCGATGAAGCTGCTGCAGAGGCTCCTGCCCATCCATTGCATAGGTAGCAGTAAGTATCGGATGACGCTCCATAAGCATTTGCAGCGAACGTTGCAGCGCCGCGACATCGACCGCGAAGGAAAGTCGCGCCGAATATAGAAGATTGTAAGCGCTGCTTTCCGGCACCAGGCGATGCAAAAACCAGAGCGCGCGTTGTCCTTGAGAAAGTGGAAAAGTTTCTTGCACTCCTTCTAGCTTCTGACGCAACAGCTGTGCAAGAAGTGCTCTTTTTTCCTGCGGGGAAAGAGTCTCAAGTTTTCGTGATACGTCGTTCACTGGTTAGATCCCTCTTCCTGTATGATATGCTTGAGCAGTGAGTCCACTTCGTTGTCCGAAAGCTGCTCAAGATTCGTCAGCAATTGCTGCACACTTTGCAGACTCTGCCCATTTGTTGCCTCTGCGTGGTTACCTTGCTCTTGCTGTGATTGTAATAGAGAACCAAGTAATGAATCCACCTCATCATCCGAGATCTGATCGAGCTGCGACAGTATTTGTTCTGCCTCTGTTCGATCAATCAGCCCAGGGATGTCATTATTGCGGGATACCGCCTGCTGCGCTTCGAGAGACTGCGCTGGTACTGGCTCCACTGAAGCCACCGCCTCTTCTAACTGGGCGAGCACCTGCGTGGCAAACTGGTGAATGCTGGGTCCCTGCAGCAGCGTTACGATAGGGATATGTATCCCCAGTTCGAGCTCCACCTTATTCTTCAGCTCGATGGACATCAGCGAGTCGAGCCCCAGCGTAGTTACAGGCTGCTGAACATCGATATTAGTGGCGGGAAGGCGCAACACATCAGCGACTTTTTCGCACAGATACGTCTCCACCAGTTGCAGGCGCTCTTCCACCAGAACAGCAGATAGTCTTCGAAGCAACGTACTCTCTGTCGCGTCTATGATATCCTTTGCCACGCCATCGCCCGGGGCCTCAGAGGTCAGATGGGCAAATAGCGGAAGATTGGCCTGCTGCGGATAGAATTGCCGCAGTAGCTGCCAGTCCAGCTTGAGCACTCCAGCTTGAGCTATCCGCTGGGGAATGAGCAATTCTAAAGCGGCGAGAACCTGCTCAGGCGTAATTCGTTGAATACCATGCGCTTCCCAATATTCATGGACGCGTTGGCCCTCGGGCGTGGCGCCAAAACCTGTCCCGGAGACCGCGCCCCAATCGATGCTGATAGCCGGTTGCCCTGCAGCTCGCAGATAGTGAGCGAATGCATCCAGAAACGCTCCCGCAGCGGCGTAATTGCTCTGAGCCGCTGAGCCGATAAGCGAGGCGCCAGAAGAGAATAAAACAAAAAAGTCCAGGCTGCTATTTTGAAAGAGCTTATGCAGATTCCAGGTTCCCGTTACCTTAGGATCAAACACTGCTTTTACAGCAGCCTGATCCAGACTGATGAGCGGTCGCACAAGCGACTGGCCCTGCCGATCCTGCCAGACGGAGGCTGCATGCACAATCCCCTTCACCGGAGGATGGCCCTGCTGGCGGTATTTTTGCATGAATGCGGTTAATAGCGCTTTGTTAGCCACGTCAACCGGAGCATAATGAATATGCGCTCCCAGTGCCTCCAGTTCACGTATGTTCGCGATCTGACGCGCCACTCTGGGGTCGGTCTGGACCATAGACCAATCAGCGCGGGGTGGAAGCTGTGTTCGCCCCAGCAGCACAAGATGGCGCGCGCCCTTTTGTATCATCCAGCGCGCGACCTCCAAGCCCAGCCCCCAGAGGCCGCCGGTAATCAGATAGCTGGCATCCGCACGTAGCGCCAGCTCCCGCCTGGTCCAGCTCTTGCTCTGAGGACGCACAAGGCGAGCAACATAGCTCTGGCCCTGTCGAAATGCAATGTGATCTTCATTGTGCTGGCGAGAGAGCACGGCAAGAATCTGGCTGGCAGAGACTTCTGCCACCTCCTGAGGGTCTACATCTATCAATCCTCCCCAGAGCTCGGCATGCTCTATCGCGCACGTCTTCCCCAATCCCCAGAGAGGCGACTGTGCCACGGAGAGCGGGAAAGTCTCCAAACCCACTGCCTGAGCGCCGCCAGTCACAAACCACAGGTCGGGCTGCTGTGCCCCCTGTAGAGAGGCTAATGCCTGCACCAGGTTCAGTGCGCTGCCTGTTCCAAGGGCCTGATCTCTGTCCAGCGTCGCACCACTGGTTTCTCCCAATGATGCAGCATCGAGGCTCCACAGGTGGACAACACCATCCAATGAAGGCACGATGGGCAGCAAATCGTCCACAAACCGCTGCATCTGCTCCGGGCTGCCGGGATCAAGACGATACTGCTTACCCTGCTGTAAAACCTGGTAGGTCTGGTCATGGTGTATCTTGATACAGAGATCGCCCTGGTCCATGAGCAAACGAACCGCTTCCTCTCCAATCCCCCGGCTATCCATAAAGATCAGCCAGGTTCGCCTTTGCGAAAGAGGTGCAGCCTGCTCCAGAGCCGCAGGCTCCCAGCGAAGTTCGTAAAATAATTGCTCATCCAGATCCGGACGCGGTGTAGAGGCTGCGGCCGTCTCTGTACGCTGCAGGCGCAGGCCAAGGGCCTCAACCAGCAGCTTGCCATGCTCGTCGAACAGGCGTACGTCCCCTTCAAACACGTCGCTATCTTGCCGCGATGTGAGAAGGGCATGGCTCCATACCAACTTTCCGGGCTGCTGGTTTATACAAAAACTGCCCAGCGCTGTGGGCAGATAGAGCGCGTCTGCATCGCCACCCCCCGCAGCAGAAGGAAGCGCTGCGATCAACACTTGAAAACAGGCATCCAGAAGTGCTGGATGCACATTGTAGACCTCCGCTTCGGGCTCCAGTGCTGGAGAGAGCTGTACTTTTCCCAGCGCCTCCCCATTCCCCCGCCAGAGCTGCTGAATGCCTTGAAAGCTTTCCGCGAGCTGCACCCCGTGCATATGCAGTTGATGATAAAATTCCTGCACCGAAATCTCTTCACGGCAACGCTTTTGAACATCCTGTAGCTGATCGATCTG
>JAFMRP010000954.1 GCA_017354095.1 Ktedonobacteraceae bacterium | reverse complement strand
GACGCGCGAGCATCGTTGGCCGTCTGGACAAGAGACCCGGCGTTGGCAGTCGGAATACCGAGGACAGCCGGCTCGCGCCTGACCCACCCTCGTGCCCTCTGCCACGCTTATTCCATGACAATGTGTCAAACTCCTCACGCGTGGCCGGCACGTTGCCTTTCTCTCCCCCGAGCCCCCATGGCATCGTTACGAATTGCCCCTACCATGTTATAATGCACCTGGGCATTTCCACTTTTGTTTCTCCGCGCAAGAATAAGAGAACTGGGAGAGTAACTACTTTGTGCGATCGCTGGGAAGGCTGGCTATAGACATATGCTCATTACACAAATTGAGTTGGAAAATATCAAAAGCTACCGTAACATCAAAATCGACCTGCGTCGCGGCACCACCGCCATCAGCGGCTCAAACGGCTCCGGCAAAACGACCCTGGTCGAGGCCATCGGCTTCGCGCTCTTCGACTACCTGGCCTATAAACATGACCAGTTCATACGCGAAGGCGAAAAATATGGCAAGGTCACCATCCACCTGATCGGCAGCGATGAGCGCCCCTACGTCGTGGAACGGCGCTGCGGCTCCGGCGCCCGCTGGCAGGTGAACGACATCGAGGCCGATGCCCGCCTGGAACAACGCGCCGACGTGCTGGATAAACTCCATGATCTCTTCGGCATTGATCGCGAGCGCCCGCTCGATTCGCTCTTCCGTGACGCCCTCGGCGTTCCCCAGGGCACCTTCACCGCCATCTTCCTCGAAGTCCCCAGCAAACGCAAACAAACCTTCGACGCCCTGCTCCAGATTGAAGACTACAAGACCGCCGCCGAGGGCCTGCTCAACACGCAACACGTCTATAAAGAGCAGATGCAGGAACAACAGGCCGAAATACAACGCCTGACCTACGAGACACGCGCCCTGGACGAGTGGCGCGAACAACTGAAACAGGCCCGCCTGGAAGACGAACAACAAAAACAACAGAACGCACAGTGGAGCCAGCAGCGCCTCCACTGCGAAGAGCAGGTAACCATCCTGAACGAGCAGCAGACCCGCCTGCAGCACCTGCAGATGCGCTACGACAACAGCCAGCAAGCGCACGCTCACGCTACTACACTGCTAAGCGATCGCGAACAACAACTGCGCACCGCTCGCTCCGCCAGCCAGGTGGTCACCGCCAGCGAAACAGGCTACCACCAGCACCAGCAGGCGCGCGATGAACTGCAGCGCCTGCGCCAGCAGGCCCAGGCCCGTGATGCGCTGCGCCTGCGGCAGGCCGAACTCCAGGGTGAACTCAAGAAAATCGAGGAGAAGGCCAATAACTGGCAGCACCGCCTGGAAGAAGTTGCCCTCGCCCGCCAGAAGGTCGTCGAACTGGCCCCGCTGGTCGAGCAGCAGCTGAAACTGGAGAAACAACGCGATGAGGCCATGCAGCGCGACGAGCGCCGCAAAATCATCCTTGACGAGGGCAAGCGCCTGAGACAGATGCTCGACAAAAATGTACGCGATCAGGAAACCCTGCGCCAGCAGATCGATGAGATCGAGCCGCTGGTACCTCTGGCCGAACAGCTTCAGGCCCACACCGAAGCCCTGACCCAGCTCCGCATCCAGGCCAGTGAACGCTCCTCCAAACGCCTGCAGCTCCAGGAAAAACAGATCCAGTCCCGCGAGAAACAAAGCGAGCGCGAGCAGATCGCCGAACGCCTGCGCAAAGCCGAACGTAACCTGGAAATCATCGAAGAGCACCGCAGCGAGGCCGAGGAGATGCCACGCCTGAAAGAACGATTTGATGAACTGGCGGCGAAGAAATATTGGCTGGAAGGCAATATCGAGGGCTACCAGAAGTCGCGTGAACAGTCGGCCGGCGGCCAGTGCCCCCTGCTGCACGAAAGCTGCCTCAACATCAAACAACGCGGCATGGCCAGCCTGGAATTCTACTTCGATAACCTTCTGCAAGAAGATCACGCTCAGCTCGCGCTTGTCAGCCAGCAGCAGGGCACCGTCAGCGAACGTATGAACCAGGTCAAAAAATACGCCGATGCGCTGAACGACCTGGGCAAATATGTCGAACGACGCGATGGCCTGGCCGCGCAGCTGCAGAGTATCGCCATCGACCTCTCGCGCCTGGAACACGAAATCACGACGCTGCAACAGGATCTCGCAATGCTTGATCAGATCGAACAACGCGTACGCGAGGCCGAAGCAGCCTGCAACGAGAGCAAACAGGCCGATGCGAAAGTGCGCAAACTGGACGGCCTGCGCAATCGCTACCAGCAGTTCCAGGAACTGGCGCAGCAGTACGAAACAGATCTACAACAGCGCCGCGCGGAACTCAAAGAATTGCGCGACAGCGAAGAACAGCTTCAGCGCTGCGAAGCCGAACTGGCCGTTTTGAACGATCCTCGCAGCCAGAGCAAAACACAGCAGCACACCATCGCCCAGGAGAGCCACTTCTCGCAACAACTCCAGGCCGAACAACAACGCCACACCGCCATCTTCGAGCAGATCCAGCAGCTTGAGCAGCAGATCTCCACCTACAACCAGCTCGACACAGAAATCACCAGGCAGGAAGCGCTCTTACAGTCCAGCCAGTCCAGCTATCAGAACTACCTCACCAACATCAACGAGGCCCGCCTCCTGCCCGAACGCGAAGCTGGTTGGCGCAAGCAGGCTGCGGAAACAGAGCAGGCAGCCCAGACCCTACAACAGGCCAGGCAGGCCTACACCGCCGCCCGCGACGCCTTCAACGAACAAGAGCTGGCAACGCTCAAAGACGAACTGACACGCCTGCAAAAAGAATTGGCCGCGCTGGCCCAGAAAATGAAGTACCACCAGGAATACATCAACGACCTGGCACAAAGGATCGCTCAGGCCGAAGCGCTATACACGGAGCTAGAGGCCGCTCAGGCCGAGCACCAGACATTGCACGATCTACACACTATGATCGATCACTTCCGCCGGTTGATCAAAGAGGCCGCGCCCTACGTGCTCAAGGCCATGCTCTCCGATATCTCTGCCGAAGCCAATCGCATCTTCGGTGAGGTC
>JAFMRP010000179.1 GCA_017354095.1 Ktedonobacteraceae bacterium | reverse complement strand
TTCATAGCACGCAGCGCGGCCTCGTCGAAAAGTCCCTCAGTGTGAGTAGTGAGCGGCAGGCCAATTACCACCACATCGCACTCGCCCAGCATCTCGTGCAGCTGGTCGGGACGATAATAGCGCTCGGGCAGTGTGCCCTCGGGATCGCCTATACCCGGAAAGAGAAAGCCGGAATCGCGATGATCGGAGCCGCGCTGCATAGCCAGTACACGCATGCCAAACGTCCGCGCCAGTCGTGCAACCTCACGTCCGATGCTTCCATAGCCCACCACCCCCAGCGTCATCCCAC
Organism: Ktedonobacteraceae bacterium; assembly: GCA_017354095.1. Classification (GTDB taxonomy): domain Bacteria; phylum Chloroflexota; class Ktedonobacteria; order Ktedonobacterales; family Ktedonobacteraceae; genus Bu33. The sequence continues at coordinate 7,878 of JAFMRP010000179.1, read as the reverse complement.
GCAGTTCCTGAGGCATAAACAGGGCCCCGCTCTCTTTATCTGATGGCCAGTGTCCGCGCTGTTTCCAGGCGATCATCTGCTCAAAGTGGTGATACCAGCCCAGGATAGTAGTAAAGACGTACTCGGCTATATTGACAGCGTGAACGCCGCTGGCTGTCGTAAAGGTCACCCGGTGTGCCAGCAGTGGATTGTTCAAGATATGATTGGCCCCGGCAGATTGAAGCTGCACCCAGCGCAGGCGTGGTGCCTGTTCAGGCATGGGCAATGTATTATAGGTGTAGATAATCTCCACATCACGCCACAGGTCATCGGGAATGTCGACAGTGGTCGCGCGCAATCGTCGTTCAATGTGCAGATCGGGAGCAAGGTTCTGCAAGCGTGCTACCCACTGATCCTTCATAGGTTGAGTGACCAGCGCTACACGTGATGCACTACTCATGAGAAAAGCCCTCCAAGTGGTGAAATGGTCAGCGTACGATACTTTACTGTATCATAAAAGTGGCGGTCCTTGCCTGATACAGCAGTCCGAACGCGGTGCGCCTGTGATACACTTTATCATCGGGTCCGTGGGTAGCACTCGTCTGGGTAACGAACGTGTTAGAAGTGCCAGCAGAACTCACCGAGCTTTTGAGATATTACTTTGAAGAGGAGCACAGTGTTACAATGTCATTGCCACTCAAACAGCAGCCAGCCTGGAAAGCGCTGGAGGAACATTATCAGAAAGTGCGCGCATTACATCTGCGTACACTTTTCGCCGAAGATCCCACGCGTGGTGAGCGCTTCACGTTGGAGGCTGCAGGTATCTACTTCGACTATTCCAAAAATCGCCTCACAACCGAAACATTGCATCTGTTGCAGCAGTTGGCCGAGGTCGTCGGTCTGCGCCAGCGCATCGACGCCATGTTTCGTGGAGAGAAAATCAATAGTACCGAGAGGCGTGCCGTTCTCCATATAGCCCTGCGAGCCCCGAAGGACCAGGTTATTATTGTGGATGGAGAAAACGTCGTCCCGGAGGTACATGCTGTTTTAGACAAAATGAGTATATTCGCTGATCGTGTACGTAGTGGTGAGTGGAAGGGATTTAGCGGCAAGCGTATCCGTAATGTCGTCAACATCGGCATTGGGGGTTCTGATCTCGGTCCTTCCATGGCCTATGATGCGCTTAAGCACTACAGCGATCGTGCCATAACTTTCCGCTTTGTCTCCAACGTAGACGGTACCGACTTCGTCGAAGCCACGCGTGACCTTGATCCTGAGGAGACGCTTTGCATCGTCTCTTCCAAAACCTTCACCACGCTGGAGACACTGACCAACGCGCGCTCAGCACGCGACTGGTGTGTACGAGCGTTGGGTAGTGAGGAGGCGGTAGCCAGGCATTTTGTAGCAGTTTCGACCAACGAGCAGGAGGTAGCGAAGTTCGGCATCGATACCACCAACATGTTTGGTTTTTGGGATTGGGTTGGTGGTCGTTACTCCTACGACTCGGCCATTGGCCTCTCGCTCATGATCGCCATTGGTCCTGAGCGCTTTCGGGAGATGCTGGCAGGCTTCCACGAGATGGATGAACACTTCCGCACAGCACCTTTCGAGCGTAACCTGCCCGTGTTGTTAGGGTTGATCGGTGTCTGGTACAACAACTTCTTCGGGGCCGAGACGGTGGCCATTTTGCCTTACGATCAATACCTGGAACGTCTGTGTGCCTATCTGCAGCAGCTTGACATGGAGAGCAATGGTAAGCACGTCGATCTGGAAGGCAGGGTTGTTGATTATCAGACCGGACCGATCATCTGGGGTCAGCCAGGAACCAACGGGCAGCATGCCTTCTTCCAGCTCATCCACCAGGGCACCAAGCTGATTCCTAGCGACTTCATCGGCTTCAACAAGTCGCTCAACCCGTTGGGGCGGCATCATGACCTGTTGATGGCGAGCTTTTTTGCCCAGACGGAGGCGCTGGCTTTTGGAAAAACCGAGGAAGAGGTTATAGCGGACGGAGTTGCGGACTTCCAGGTGCCACATCGCACCTTCGAGGGCAATCATCCGACCAACACGATTCTGGCCGACCAGCTCACGCCGGAGGTATTGGGCAAGCTAGTTGCCCTCTATGAACACAAGGTTTTTGTGCAGGGTACCATCTGGAACATCAACTCATTCGACCAGTGGGGTGTTGAGTTGGGCAAGGTGCTGGCCAACCGTATCATTCCCGAACTGGAAAGCACGCAGGAGGCGATATTGCAGCACGATAGCTCAACGAACGCGCTGATCCGGCGTTATCGTCAGGCCAGGAGACAGGAATAGCCACCTGCGATTGTACACGATGCCCTGTATCTCGGATGTGGGGCATCGTGTATATTGTGTCTCCATAAGCGGTTTGCCAGGTCACAAAACCCTCAAAGGATGATCCAGACGCCGATACAGCGAACGCTAGAACAGTTCATATTTTGCCATATTTCTGGAAAACTGATATGATATACTTGCATTAAAACATATCCACGCATCTGCGGAATTGAGGTTAATCAGACGCCACATTGCCTGGGGATTTCGGCGCGGAAAGGATTTTGCAATGAGCACAAGAGAAGAACCTCGTGAGAACACCTACATGGTCTCGACGGAAAGCGGCGCGGAGATGGCCCGCCTCATTGACCAAGATCTGGCGATTACCAACACCATGGGGTTATTCCCAAAGGACCTGGAGCTACACGAAGGAGACCAGATATTGGATGTAGCCTGTGGTCCGGGAGGATGGGCGCGCAACGTAGCGACACAGTACCCACATGCGGAGGTGGTTGGCGTGGATATCAGCCAGACCATGATCAGTTACGCCAATGCCTACGTTCAGGCGCAGAAGATGGGAAACATCGACTTTCAGATCATGGATGTGACAAAACCCTGGAGCTTTGCCGACGCCTCATTTGACATTGTCAATGGTCGTACCATGGTTGGCTTCCTGAACGAGGGAAAGTGGCAGCATGTGATTGCCGAAATGCTGCGTGTACTTGTTCCGGGAGGAACGATCATCCTCACCGAGCCTGATGACACGGGACACACGACCTCGCCCGCATTTGAGAGCTTCACACGTCACCTGTTCAGCGCTGCCAAGCTCAATGGATTGAGCCATCATCCTTTCGGTTATCATTTTGGTTTAACGCCCAAACTAGGTTATTTTCTGAAGGAAGCTGGCTGTGAACAGATCCAGCAAGAAGCGCATGTGATCGACTTCTCGACAGGAGCTCCGGCACACCGCGCTATTGTTGACGACCTCAAGGTCGGTTACAAGCTGGTACAGGCTTACATCGTACGCAACAAAGTGGTAACACAGGAAGAGATTGACAACATCTATGAGCGGTTACTCGACGAGTGGGAATCGCCTGAGTTCCGAGCGTTGTGGTATTTTCTGCGCATCTGGGGAAAAAAGCCAGCGTAGATAAGCCTTGCTCGCAAGTGCATTACAACGCCCGATCATCCATGAGATTATGAACGAGCAAAGTCTGGAGACTATAGCAGATCAAGGGAACATTTATGTGTAGAAACATCCGCCCGCTTTTCAACTTCGAACCTCCTGCGACTGAGGACGAGATTCATGAGGCTGCATTACAATTCGTGAGGAAGGTGAGCGGCTTCAACAAGCCATCGAAGGCCAATGAAGCAGCCTTCTTTACCGCCGTTGACGAGATAGCGGCGGCCTCCAGCAGCCTTCTCCGATCGTTGGAGACGAATGCTCCACCGAAGAGCCGGGAAGAAGAGGCTGCCAGGGCGCGAGCGCGCAATGTCCGGAGATTTTCCAGATCTGTGTAGGTCAGGTCACCGTTGGAGCCTCTTGTGGATATTTCTCATAGAGTTTTTCGGCTACGATCTTACGTAGGCGCATCACAGTGGTATGGATATCACGGAAAGAGGTATAGAGTGGTGCGATACCCAGGCGGATGTTGTCAGGGGCACGGAAATCGGGTATCACGTGCATATCATTGATCAATGCAAGGTCGATGCGCAGTCCCTCAGCGTGGCCTAGCGATATATGCGAGCCGCGTTGTCTCACATCGCGTGGTGAGTTGAGCGTGAAGCCCAGCGGTTCCAATACCGTCTCCCACAGTTCGACCAGGTAGGCGCTCTGCTGCTCTGATTTTGCGCGCAACCTGTCCAGTCCTGCCTCAAGCAGCAGATCGACGCCCGACTCGATCAGTGAGAGTGAGACGACCGGAGGCGTGCCGGTCAAAAAACGGCGCAGGCCCGATGCTGGTTGATACTCCAGATCGAAACCGAACAAGTTGTTCTGTCCCATCCAGCCAGTGATCGGATTGTGTAGCTGCTCCTGCAAGTCGCGCCGTACGTAGAGGAACGCCGGAGCGCCTGGGCCGCCATTCATGTATTTGTATGTGCAGCCAATCGCCAGGTCAGCCTGGGCTGCACGGAGATCGACCGGCACGGAGCCAGCCGAGTGGCTCAGATCCCACAGGACCAGCGCTCCAGTTGCGTGAGCGGCCTCCGTTATAGCTGCCAGATCGTAGGTATAACCACTTTTGAAAACTGTATGAGAGAGTGTGACCAGCGCAACCTGTTCATTCAGCCTGGCCTGTAGCCCGGAGGCCGGGCCATGGATTCCATCAGGAGAGGGGACAATCTCCAGTTTGTGTTGTCTATCGAGCAGATCGATAGCACCCTGCAGGACATAGAGATCCGAGGGGAAGTTAAGATTGTCCGTCAAGATGCGTGAGCGTCCTCTTTGAAGTCGCAGAGCAGCCACTACCAGCTTAAAGAGATTGACTGAGGTCGAATCGGCCACAATCACTTCGTCTGGTCGCGCGCCAATCAACCGGGCAATGCGAGCTCCTACGCGCTCCGGGGCGGTAAACCAGCCATCATTCCAGCCCCGGATCAGGCGATCGCCCCATTGGCGTTGGATAAGCTCGTCGGCCAGCGGAATGGTTGCCTGGGGAAGGCGGCCAAGCGAGTTACCGTCCATATAAATAAGATCGGGATTGGTGATGACGAAACGCTGCCGAAAATGGGCTAGCGGATCACGTGTATCGAGGTCGACGGCGTACGTCACATCTGTAGATACGGTCACATTTCTACTCTTTTCCGGGCTAGAGCTGAGAGCGGATAGCCCACAGATCTGGAAAGAACGGCTTGATCGTCATCGCCAGATACTGAGCTCCAGTTGAGCCACCGGTACCGGCTTTGCCTCCAATAGTGCGCTCGACCATCTTCACATGGCGATAGCGCCATTCCTGAATACCTTCATCCATATCAACCAGATTCTCACAGACATTACTGGCGGTAGCATCGTGGCGATAGATGTCAATCAAGATCGACTGCAGGACGGACGAGGGCTGAAGCGGCTGCGTCACATCGCGGTGCAGCTGTTCTTGCGGAACAGGATAGCCATTGAGGCTCAGATAACGCAGGAACGCGTCCCAGAGCGTTGGCTGCTCATAACGCCATTCCAGGCGTTTCCGAGAGTCCGAATCAGCGGGATAGCATTGAAAAATATTTTTTCGTTTGTAGCCAAAGACGAACTCGATCTCTCTGAACTGTGCCGACTGAAAGCCACTGGCCGTATCCAGAAAAGAACGGAACGCACTGAACTCCAGAGGCGTCATGGTCTCCAGCACATCCAGTTGGGCAACGATTGTTTTCAAAATAGCCAGAATGCGACGAGTGGTGTGCGCGGCACGAGCTGGATCATTATTGCGCAAGAGCGTTTGCTGATGATCCAGCTCGTGAAGTATTTCTTTGAACCAGAGCTCGTAGACCTGGTGAATAATAATAAAGAGCAGCTCGTCGTGTTCAGGGCCGTGAAGACCACTGCTGCGCGGCACCTGCAGGTTCAGCAATTCATCGAGCTGCAGATAGTGAGTGTACGTCAAGGCTTTTGACATGGCGATCTCCTTATCATTAAGGAATAGCCGGGCAAGGCCACGCTGCCTTGCGACACTTCTATTCTACAACAGAGGTATACAGAAACAAAGGTCGCTCTAAGGTGACAAACCGTCCTGCTTCTCAAATGCACATGGAAGGGCCGCCAATACCCTTGTCTAAGAGCTGAGTTATCTGGTACTATAGAGCGGCTGAGAGCAACTTTCTATTCGCGGACGGAAAAAAGGAGCAAGGATGGACTTCTCGCGAGCCTGGAAAACCATTGTTGATATGGTGAACGGCGCTATCGCCACATTCCCTACCCTCATTTTATCATTTGTCATTTTCCTGCTGTTTTACCTGATCGCGAAAAAAACGCGCGAACTGGTAATTCGCATGACCGATAAGCGTCAGAAAGCCAAGAATCTGGGCCTCATCCTGGGCAAGCTTTCCCAGGGTGCGGTGGTTGTCTCAGGGCTGCTCATCGCGTTAACGTTGGTATTTCCATCATTTAGACCTGGTGATCTGATCCAGTTGCTTGGTATTGGTAGCGTCGCGATCGGCTTCGCCTTCCACGATCTGTTTCAAAACTTCCTCGCGGGTATACTTCTCTTGCTCACGTCGCCATTTAAGCTAGGGGATCAAATTTCGGTCGAGAATTATGAAGGAACTGTCGAAGATATCCATACTCGGGCAACCACCATCAAGACCTATGATGGACGGCGTATTGTGATCCCGAATGCGGCACTTTTTACTAATTCAGTAACCGTCCATACTGCCTTTGAAAGACGCCGCATGGAATACGAGATCGGAATCAGCTACGATGATGATATCAACCAGGCTAAAGGCATTATTCTAGAGGCACTCAATGGTATCGATGGAGTGATGGAAGATCCGCCTGCTGAGGCACTGGTCGTAGCCCTAGCGGAGTCCAGCGTCACCGTCCGTGTCTACTGGTGGACTATGCTGCTACTACATGCAGATGTCCAGCACCTGCAAGATAAAGTACTGATCGCCCTTAAGAACAAGCTGGCGGAGAATGGAATCACGCTGCCCATGCCAACCCAGCAGATCCTCCTACAAACAGTAGACACAGAGGCCGCCCCACTAACGCCTCTTCCCGCGACAACAGTCATGGATGGTGTATAAAGTATCGAGTCATCATTTTTTCTTTCGTAAGCTGGTATCTATCCGCTACCAGCTTTCTCAGTGTAACTCTATTGTATGGTATAGAGTAAAATGTGATCAAGCAGAGCGCTCCTCCTGGTAACCTTTAGGTAAGTATGTGAAAAGAAAGTGCCTACTTTTCACTGTCCTGGTGCTATTTTATGCTTTGTTTATTGTATCCTTAACGATGGAGGTATCTGAATGCGTAAGGTGGTTGTCACAGGGGGTAGTGGTAAGGCGGGACGAGCAGTAATGAAAGAACTGGCAGCACATGGCTACGAGATGTTGAACGTAGATCTCCTGCCGCCGCGTGAGCGACTGAGCCCATATCTGAAGACGGATCTCACCGACCTGGGACAGACATTTGAAGTACTCCAGGGGGCAGATGCTGTAGTGCATCTAGGCGCTATTCCAGCTCCCGGTCTTCAACCAGAGGAAGTGACGTTTCGGAATAATACACTCAGCACCTATAACATTTTCAGTGCGGCGGTTGCACTGCGATTACAGCGGGTTGTGTGGGCTTCCAGTGAGACAACGTTAGGGTTACCGTTTGACCGTGAGAAGCCCGCATATGCGCCTATTGACGAGGAACACCCACGCTACCCCGAATCAAGCTACGCGCTCTCCAAAGTTGTAGCGGAAGAGATGGCTCACCAGTTCAATCGCTGGAGCGGTATCCCTTTTGTGGGGCTGCGCTTCTCGAATATCATGGAACCTCAGGATTACGAGCGCTTTCCCGCTTTTGCCCAGGATCCCACTCTGCGAAAGTGGAACCTGTGGGGCTATGTTGATGCTCGTGATGTGGCCCAGAGTTGCCGTCTGGCGCTTGAAGCCGAGATCACAGGCGCCGAGGTCTTC
>JAFMRP010000953.1 GCA_017354095.1 Ktedonobacteraceae bacterium | reverse complement strand
TATCGCCCGCACCCGCCCTTCAAACCCTGCCGCCTCTTCTTCTCTACCTAGCCGCCTGAGAAGATCCGCGTAGCGCTCTAAGAGATCAACCAGCGTTGGATGCTCTACTCCTACAATGTGCTCCCGGATCACCAGCGCACGCTGCAAGAGCGGTTCAGCCTCTTCATATCTCCCTTGCCCCTGATAGATGGATGAAAGCGTGCCGAGACTCTCCGCCGTGTCATGATGCTCGGCTCCTAATGCCCGTTCGCGGAGAGCAAGGGCGCGCAGGGCGAGCGGTTCGGCCTTGGTATGCCTGCCCTGCTTCCTGGAGAGCTCCGCCAGACCGTTGAGCGGATAGGCCACATCAGGATGCTCCGGTCCCAGCGCCTGCTCCCAGATCCGCAAAGCGCGCTGATACAAAGATTCGGCTTGCTCATACTGGCCCTGGTTCATGTAGAGCTCTGCCAGGTTGGTGAGCGGATAGCCCACCTCGGGGTGCTCAGGCCCCTGCGCCTGCTCCCAGATATGCAAGGCACGCTGATACAAGCGTTCAGCCTCCGCGTACTTCCCCTGCTTCAGGTAGATCACTGCCAGATTATTGAGTGGATAAGCCACGTCAGGATGCTCAGGCCCCTGAATCTGCTCCCAGATACACAGGGCGCGCTGATACAAGGGTTCGGCCCTGGTATACTCCCCCTGTTCCTCGTACACAATGGCCAGGTTGTTGAGCATAATGGCTACCTCGCGATGCTCAGGCTCCTGCTCCTTGAGACGCAGGGCGCGCTGTAAGAGCGGCTCGGCCTCAGTGTACCTGCCCTGCTCTATATAGAGAGTTGCCAGACCATTGAGCGGATAGACCACCTCGGCTTGCTCAGCTCCCAATACCTGCTCTCGCAGACGCAGGGCGCGCTGATAGAGCGGCTCGGCTTCCTCGTACTGCGCACGATTCAGTAAGTAAGCCGCTGTGTGGTACCACAATGATGCCGCCTCGGGCAAGGCGATCTCCTCCTCCTGGCAGTGGGTGGCATTGGCCAGCACATGCGGCAACAACTGCTCACACCACCCCCATTGCTCGACGAGTCGGTAACTTCCTTCGAGAAATGCCCGTTCCAGCAGACGCGCACAGCGCTCGACCCGAGCTTGCTGCTCTTCCTTGCTCATGGCATCCTTCAGCACGGTTTGCACGAGCCGGTGCAGACTGAGCGTCTTGCTCGGCACGTGCCGCTGGACGAGCGAGAGACTCCCGAGAACCTCGATGGCCTCGTTGAAGGCCAGTGGATCGGCTGCCACGGACCGCAAGGGCTCTGCCAGCAGCTCCGCTCCCTCGACGATCAGCGCTTCGGGAATGGCATCGGGCACCAGGAAGGCACAGAACCGTAGCAACTCCACTGCGGCAGGGTTCTGCCGCTCAACCCGCTCAAAAGCCAGGGCGAAGGTGGTGCCGACCGAGTCAGGATGCTCGACTGGCACCCGGCCCCGCCGTGCCAGCAAAGTGGTGTAGCGCTGCTCATAGAGTGCGAGATACTCCTCCAGGCTGCAGCCGGTTTCCAGGATGTAGGCTCCAGCTTGATCCAGAGCTAGCGGTAATCCCCCCAGGAGCGCGACGATCTGCCGAGCCGATTGCTGCTCCTGGATGGAGGCGACCTCCACAGGATCTGCCAGGGCCAGCCGCTTACTGCGCCTCAGAAGGAACCGCACCCCCTCCTCTTCGGAAAACGACTCCAATGGCAGCGAGAAAGCAAGTGGTTCGGTGACCTGCAACCGCGTGGTAAGCAGCACCGCACCTTGCCGCACGCCAGGCACAAACTCGCGCATCAGCTCCAGCTCTTCGAGGTTGTCCAGGATCAACAACCAGCCTTTGTGTTCGCGCAGCCAGCGCATCACTGCTCGTACAACTTTGCGCTGGTCCTGCTCCTCCCGCTCCGGCAGCCGCAGCAACTCGGCCAGCTGCCCATAGGAGCTCACTAGCGTCTCCCGGTTCTCAGCACTGGCCCACAGGATGTTATGATAGTGCTCGCGATAGCGATAGGCATAGGCCAGCGCCAGCTGCGTCTTCCCCACCCCTCCCAGCCCGCTGATTGCCTGGGTCAGAGCAACCTGGTTGCCTTCCGCAAGCTGTTGATGCAGCAACTGCAACTGCTGGGTGCGCCCGGTGAAGTAGGCATTGGGTTCGGGCAGGTTGTGCAGAGGCAGAATGGAGGCAGTTCCCATGTGCGCTTCAAACAGCAGCCGCTTCTCGTCCTCCCCCAGACGCAGCACGCGTGCTAGCTCATGCAGCATGGTAATGGTGTTGGGTTTGTAATCTCCCCGCTCCCAGAAGCTGACTGCCTCCCGGCTCGCTCCAATGCGCTCAGCGAGCTGCTGCTGGGTGAGCTTGCACCGCTTGCGGTACTCCCGCAGCAGCTCGCTAAAAAACAGGTTTGTGGCATCGTTCGTAACAGAGGGTTCTCCCCGCGATGGGACATCTGAATCATCCATGAAACACGTTTCTCCTGCCGGCGGCAAACGACGTTATGCGGAAGTGAATTCCGCATATCCTTGTTTATACTGGGCTTGTCACATGATGAAGGTGCTACAAAATACACTATGAGAGGCAGCGATAGTAGCGTATGTGCATGCGGCACCATCAAGTCTCTCGTAGAGCATACCACAAAAATAACTATTGCTTCAAAAGGATTGCTGTATTAGCTGAACTGTATATCCAGCAATCCGATAAGGGCAAGTGATCGTGTGCACAAGCGACAAACGTACGATCTCAAACTCTTGGGCCAAACTGTAAATTTGCAAATGAAGAAAGGAATCTTTAGTATGGGAAATCTCTTTAAGCGTAACGACAAGAAAGCGCAGGAGCAGGAGCCAGTCAATCAGCCGGAGGGGATCGAACTGGACGAGCAGGAACTGGAGCAGATGAGCGGTGGTTTTAGAGACTCCCCGGGTGGCCAACCTAGCAACCACTACCTGCATATGAAGCATCTTCAACATATGCAACACCGTAGACACATCCTCAAGGGCGGGCATAAAAACCAGTTTCGCTAGTCAGTACTTTGGGGTTTT
>JAFMRP010000952.1 GCA_017354095.1 Ktedonobacteraceae bacterium | reverse complement strand
TGCAGCCGTGACAGCATGTCGCGCAGGGTCTGATCATGGTCCCATTCGAGATCGTCTTCAGCCTCGGTTCCGATCTTCAACATCTCTAGCAGTGTGATCTCTGGCACCTCGTGCTGGCGTGTTTGCCAGAATTGCAGCATTTGCTGCATCTTCTCGCGATCAAGCTCCATCCACTGCCCGCGGAACTGGACCAGCGATGTTTTGGCGTTGACGAGCTGCTGCCACTCCTCTTCCGTGACTACCTGGCCTCCGACCGAAAGCTGGTATTCGTAGGCAATGAGTGTATTGAGGTTGAAGTAGCCATTGCCGGCCACGGCTGTGCCCTTGGGCGAGCGCAAGGCAGTTTTCAGGCGTACCTTCGTGCGTCGGCGTCCTTCGGGTGTCCACCATGCTGGCACGATGACGGTGTAGCCCGCGTCCCCGAGCACCCAGGCGCTCTCCTTCAAGAAGGCGAAAGCCTCTTCCAGTGTGAGACGGCAGCCAACCGGGCGATCAGTGCCCAGTCCATCCCAGATCCTGGTGTAGATCCGCGCGGCGTACCCCAGGGCCAGCAAGAGATTTTTCTCGAAATCCTGGCCGAAAGGTCGAGCGGCCTCCGTTCGTGCCCGCGAACTAAGCCCCCAGTACTCATCCAGGCTCAGTTTGAGCGAAGGATCATGCCTGGACGCGACCAGAAAGTGCAACTGCCAGTTGTCGATATCAGTGGAGGGCGCCTCCTCTAATCGGAAACAGAGGGTAAAGCCAGCCTCGATATGTGTTCTGGTGAAATTCGCGCGCCATGCCAGCCAGTGTTTATAGTCCGCCAGGGCGGCAGCAGAAGGTTGTGCCAGGTCTGGGCGATAGGGATAAATACAGTCGTGGAGCAGTGTGCCCGCGATCTGCTGGTCGAACTTTGCCGTGAGAGAAGTTCCGACGACAATGTCGTGCAAAAGCCATTCCGAGAAGTGGCGCAGCAAGGGTTCTTCGTCAAATAGTGCCTCGCCGTTTGGGCTGTTCAATCCCGCGCAGCATACACCCGGCATAGCGGCAGCATAGCGTCGTACGGCTGTCTCATAGGTGTCCGACACTAGTTCCCATGCGGGGTGTAGCGCAAAGCTGGAGCCGTTTTTGGCCTGTTTGCTCTTGCCCCGTGTTGATGTAGATGAGATGGCCTGATACTTCAACGCAGGGATGTACTGATCTTTGGCGATGACGCTTTTCAATGTCTGGGTATACTGATGCCAGAACAGGAGATCTGTACCCAGTTGGAAGTCTTCCGCCGCGTGCAAGGCCATAAAGTGGATATCACTCAGCGTTGTGATGATATCTGTCACCTGGTAGCAGCAGATCTGCCAGGGTGTCAGCTTAAATTCCAGGGGCTCTTCCTCATCCACATAGCGCAGTAGTTCGAAGGAGGGAACTGGCCTGTCCGAGGTCGTCGGGAGCAGAAAGTATTTCATATGGAGGAAGCGTTCCAGGGTGCCCGGTGTGGTTTCGCGCAGGCCCAACCTCTCGCGGAGAAACGCGGCCAGAGCTGTTTTCGCCAGATGTCTGGGATGCACATCATCGGTGCTGCGGGATCTGTCTCGTGTTGCATCCGTCTCCACCCACAGATAGAAGGCCCCTCGCTGGATGAACTCGTCTGTGTCGTCGGGAATCCAGGTCCCGTGAATAACGTGCATGCAGTGCTCCAGGGTGAGCGAAATAGTTTCGCGGGAAAGCCTTCCCACAGCATGAGCAATCTTTCCCTATAGCATAGCATAGCACGGCAACACCGCATCACCTCAGGGCTTTTGGCCAGCGGCATACATGATTCCACCCCACAGATGCTCTAGAAAGAGTGGCTCGCGATAACTCTCCGTGGTATGGCCCAGAGCAGTATACCAGGCACGCCCGTGGTCGATGGTATGATACCAGGCTACTGGATGGTCATGTCCCATCGTGCCTCCCTGGTAACTCGTCTCGTCCAGGGTCAGCAACACATGCACATTTGCTCGGGGGTTGGATCTGAAGTTATACCACTCATCGACTCGTGTCCAATGCGCCGGCAGCATGGAGGTTGAGACGTGTGTTGTGTCTGAGACATTAATCGTTGCCTGCGCTATATGCGGATGGCTGAGAAAATAGGCTCCCACCAGCTTCCCATACCAGGGCCAGTTATACTCTGTATCGCTGGCCGAATGCACACCGGCATAGCCCCCGCCATGCTCAATGTAGCGTTCAAACGCTCGTTTCTGCCTATCATTCAGGATGTTACCAGAAGTCATCAGAAAGACTACCGCCTTATACTGCGCGAGTTGTCTATCATTAAATAGAGAGGCATCCTCGGTAAAGTCCGCGCTTACATGATGCTCCGTAGCCAGTTTACGCAGCGCGGCAATGCCATCCTTGATGGACTCATGGCGAAACGCGCCCGTCTTTGAAAAAACCAGAATTTTTATGTTGTCACCCTTGACTGTAGAAGCGATGTTCCCTGATGGTAAAAGTGATATGCCTCCGACCAGGCTTATGATCAGCAGGAACAGCGCCACTACCAGCACTATACCTGTGGCGATGGCTATTCTCCGCATATATCGCTCCTTGTACCTGGCTCACAAATTCATTACCATGGTATCATTACCATATAAAATTTTGAGCGCTTTCTTAGTCCTCCTCCCTGTATTCTGAGCCAGTATTGAGCACCAACGGTATATAGTATCTAAACGAGCTATCTGGTATCTCGTGGCAATCTACATATTTACACGACAGTTTGATGTATGCACTAGAGAAGCTGGTGAGAGATGACACGCCTTTTGCTCCCCTTTACAGGTAATCTAAATACCGATGCCATTAATGAAGCCATCGCTCTGGGCAGGCTCTTCAAGGCAACGCTTGTTGCCCTTTCGCTTATCTATACGACGCACCGGCAGGGTCAGCAGCGTAAAATTCGCCTGGAAGAGATCCAGCAGTCCAAGGATTTTTTGGAAGTGGTACGGCATAAAGCGCGCAGGCAGCGGGTGCCACTTGAAAGCGTGGAGCTCTATACTCCTGATGCGGTTGAAACTATCCGAACCTTTTCTGGC
>JAFMRP010000951.1 GCA_017354095.1 Ktedonobacteraceae bacterium | reverse complement strand
CGCTCGCAAAGGCGATTTTTCCTGGTGTGTCTGCTGAAGGTGCCTGCCAGGAGAGGACAATCGAGACATGGCCGAAGGCTCCTCCCGACCAGGCCATGATGTCCCCCGGCGCTAGCGGCAATCCGGTGCCGGTTGCCACCGTCTGATAGCCCTTGGCGCGTGCTGCTGAGGTGGTGTAGAGCCCCCAAAATTGATTCCCGTTGCCACTAAAATCGAGTGGATGCGCCAGGGCATAGGCAGCGAGCACAAAGCTGACACATTGAAAATTCCCGCTCTCCCAGGCCGCGCACGAGGCGCCGCAGTGCGACCGTCCCCATTGTAGCAACGATGGGGGGAAGGCCGGAGTCAGTGCGGCATAGCGAGGGAAGGCACCACCGCAGCTATTCTCCCGTGCCTGCGGAGTCGTCATCTCTCGGCAGTCCTGCAGTTGGGCGGCCATGGTCCGCGCCGTTTGGGTGATGATCGCCGAGTTTCCAACCGCCTGGTGGGTGCCACCAACACTCACAAAGAGCGAGGCGAAGAGCGAAAGTGAGAGCCCTATGAGCAGCACAACCAATAAGGCCATGCATCCTATCCCGCTTCCAATGAGGCCCAGGCTATTGAGCGGAGCCAGAAGCCAGGTGCCTGATGATTTTCGCATCTGTAGATCCTCCACGTGAACATCGCTCGGGTGCCTGGATGAACAAGAGCACGCTGAACATCAGGACACGCCACGACTCGCTGATGCCTGTGTTACTATGCCCTTGCCAGGAGGCCATTGCTACAACATGTCACCTCACAAAGAACTTGTGTTCATGAAGGGAAGCATCACGAGTATGACAGAAGTGTGTGATGCCATAAGCGTTATGTACCTCTTATGAAAGGACACTTCATATTCAGAGAGTGTCATCCAGAGACCCTCTTTTGTGTACAGCGAGCATAATGAATGATTTCTAGCATGCAGGAACAGGCAGAAAATAGCCATAGCATTGACTCTCCATTTTGGATGTAATGAAGATGAAAGATGGGAAATGGCAAAGGGGAAATTGCGGGAGCGTATCGGCTTTCAGAAGGCTAAACAAAACAGAAGCGTGTTATGATACGAGACGCTCTGTAGAGATCCAAGCAGTAATTTAATTTAGGAATAGGAAGGCCCAGGATGCTGGGAAGCGTTGAGTTGCTGGGCAATCCATTGGAGAACATCTGGTAATTCGTCCTCAAGTTGCAATTGAGATACGTGGGAATGAACCATGGTTGGTTGCTCCTGGCCAGAAACAGTGAGATGGATATGAATATGAACGGCACAAGGCGATACTGATGATGTGGGTATGGCCGTGCCTACGGTTGCCCTCTGAAGGAAAAGGGATGCGTCTAGTTGTAACGTCTCCATCAGCCGTGCCCGATTGACCCCAAGCGGGGTGGATCGCCCGGCCTCCCATCGGTGAACGGTCGTCGGAGACACCCCTACTTTCTCCGCAAGCTGTTCTTGCGTGAGCATCGACAACTTGCGTTGTCGTTTAATCTCCATTGCAAGCATCTGCTTCTTCTCTCATTCATCATGGTCGACATTCAAGCGTTTCCGCAAAGAAGAGAGAGATCGATACGTATAGTCTCATCAATGCATACAGATGATCGATACCCATCCTCAATATGCCTGTTTTTCAGGAATGTGGGAAGATACAGTACCCATACACTTACCCATACAGTTCAAAAATCCGCCAAAACCAGGCATTGTTAATGCAAAGTGCCTGTGTTATTCTAGAAGTGGCTATCTACATCCTGTATATAGATAATGCTCTATTTTCGTATTTTGTTGTGCTTATTCGTGGATATCGTAGAAACGTCTGT
This sequence comes from Ktedonobacteraceae bacterium, assembly GCA_017354095.1. Taxonomy (GTDB): domain Bacteria; phylum Chloroflexota; class Ktedonobacteria; order Ktedonobacterales; family Ktedonobacteraceae; genus Bu33. The sequence continues at coordinate 1,215 of JAFMRP010000951.1, read as the reverse complement.
GCATGAAAAAATCAATGAAGACCAATAAGCTCCTACAGCAGGCCCGCCTAGCGGGCGGATGGACACAGCGCAGTCTCGCCGATGAGCTCAAGGTAGAAGAGCAAACGGTCAGTTCCTGGGAGCGCGGTATTCGCTCCCCCTATCCAGAAACGCGCGCCCGTCTTTGCGAAGTACTTCAAATGACCCCTGAAGAGCTGGGTTTCACAACAGGCAAGCAACAAGAGCCCGTCAGGAAGGACCTCAACCGGCAACGAATGATCCAGCGAGTGCGCACCGTGTGGATGACAGGGGGGCTCTACCATTCCCCAGGCAGCCGTCTGATACGTCCAGATTTCCAGGAACGTCCTGATGCTCTTGCGAACCCCTGGCAGCCTGTAATTCAGCAGACCAACGACCTCCCCGCAACGTCCTTGCCCTCAGGCACGACGGTCACTCGGATTTTTGAAGAGGCAGGAGGTGGTCTGCTGATCCTTGGCGAGCCAGGGGCTGGGAAAACGACCTTGTTGCTTACCCTGGCTCGCGACCTGCTTGCTCAGGCAGAGCAGGACGAGGATGCGCCGATCCCGGCCATTTTTCATCTTTCCTCGTGGGCTGAGAAGCGGCAGCCATTGCAAGACTGGCTTGTTGAGGAACTCAACAGAAAGTATTTGGTCCCGCAGTCGTTGGCGGCGAGCTGGATCACAGACGATCGTCTGCTTTTGTTCCTTGATGAACTGGATGAAGTGGCTGAGACTCACCGGGCAGCCTGTGTTGTTGCCATCAACGACTATCGTGAGCAGCAGGGTATGATCCCCTTGGTCGTCTGTTGTCGGAGTGCTGATTACTTTCGGCAACCAGCGCATTTGTTGCTCCATAGGGCGGTTGTGGTCCAACCTCTGACCAGGGAGCAATGTGATCGTTACCTCTCTCATGACAAACAGTTCGCGGGGTTGCGAGCAGCTTTGCGCACGGATCCCATCTTGCAAGAAGTCGTATCGAATCCGTTAATGCTCAATGTGTGTGCCACTGTCTATCAGAATAGATCACGGGAGGAGGTTTTGAGCAACCAGGACGTGCAGCAGTCGCTCATTGAGCGATATGTCATGCATGCATGGCGCCGAGGTCCGCAGGCATCCCAGCGCTATCCAGCAGAGTGCGTCATATCAGTTTTAACCTGGTTGGCGAAGCAGATGCACCAACGTGATCTGACAGAATTCTACCTGGAGCGATTGCAGC
>JAFMRP010000178.1 GCA_017354095.1 Ktedonobacteraceae bacterium | reverse complement strand
CACAGGCGAAAACATCAACCTGGTACGCCTGCCTTACGAGCTGGGCATTCTTCACTACGCGTCGGATACGCCGTATACACGCGGTAAAAATCTGGGAGCGGGCAGCCTCTCCTACTTTGGCATGGACGCGACCTACGCCACAAGCATCGCCATTGTGCGCCGCATCTTCGCCAATGAGATCAATGCCATCGCGCGTGAGATGGCAGAAAAGGCTCCAGAGACACCAGATGAGCAACCACGGGAAGAGCCGGAAGTGGAGGCTAAGGCGTAGCGCCCTCTTGCGAGGGAGTAGCAATGGCCGGCAACTCCCGCTAATAACGAGGCAGTGCTGGCCATCCATACCCTTTATCGCTTATGGTTGCAATGTGAGCTGCGCCATGAGCTGGCCGTGAACATAGGCAGTGATGCTGCCAGCCTCGCCAGGCACGGGATCGACATGCTCGTCATGGTTGAGATCTACGCCGTTGAGCACGTGATCGGCAAGCGTGACGATCTCCTGAGCCTTCGTCTTATCAGTAGGATTGGCCAGCAGCGCCTGGGCATCGTTATCGATAGTGGTTACCCAGCCCTTAACATCATTCGTCGCAATAATGACGTGTTGCGCATGCAGCTTGATAGTACTGGTGGCATCTTTCTGCGTTGCGGCCAGCGTGGCGTGCGCGGCAGAGAGAGCGATATAGCCACTCTTATCGTCCCGGCCAAGCAGGCCAAAACCATCGTTGGGAACAGTGGCGTTCAACTGCCCACAGGCCTCAGCGAGGGGCTGGGTGTGCGCGCCCTGGCTCCCTTCAATCAGGTTGAGCGTGCTCTGTGCCGCGCATAAGACAGCAGGTACATTGCCACTGGCAACGGCGCTGTTGAGCAGCGTCGCCTGGCTATTGAGCAGGCGTGCCTGATCACGCAAACCAACGAGCAGGCCAATCTTACCCGGAGTGGAGGGAAAGCTAAAAAGCAGATGTCTGATGTGAATAAGCGCCAGTGGAGGATACTGGGCCGAGAACAGCACTTTGCCGATGGGGGCTATGACATTGCCCTGCTCCTGGGTCACGATCACTTTATTGCCTACACCAACCAGATTATTCTTTGGATCGGAGAAGTTCAGCACAAACGACTGACCACTCTGGCGCAGTGTACCAAGCGCCAGCGTGCTTTCATCCTGCTCACTCACTAACCATGCCTTGTACTGCATCCCTGCTCCAGGTGGCTGCAGGCCAGGAATAGTGATAGTGATGGTGTTCGTCAGGCCGTGACCATCCTGGCTATCGTTAAACGACGCTGTGCCTTTAACCGCGGTCGGGGCGACAGGACCAGCGCCACGTTGCGCCAGCAAGACACTGACCCCTGCTGAAATTCCGCCGATCAGCAACACAAGAATAATCGCTAAAAAAGCAATCTGCTTCCCATGAAGATGGGGTAATCTAGCAGCGAAGGATGGCGTGGACAGTCCCGGCCCAGATGCAGCCTGCGTACTGTGAGGGATCGTGGGGGGCCAGCCCGGCTCAACTGAGCGGGCCAGGCGCGTGGGGGTATCATGGACTCTGTGTACCTGATTTTGCTGCTCGCTTCTGGCCCACGACGCCTGCTCTACGATGGTTTCTCCCCGTGCCTGAATGGGAGTAAGCTGATTGCCACAATGGCCACAGAATGTAGCTCCATGATCAACCGGGGTGTTACATCTTGGACAGATCATATGTGCCCCTTCCTGCTTCTCTATCTATGCTAGCTTTTGTAGCCTGTTTTTATCTTCATTTAATATCGGGAGTATATCATAAATATAGACGAGATCTATTGGGTAATCTTACGCAAATTTCTCTCCCTGTACTCATATTTACATGGATTACCAGTAGAAAGCCCGTCAGTACTATTGTTCCGGCAAACCTTATTTACACAGGTTGAACAAGGTGAAAAACATTTGTGAGCAGCTCCATTACAGCGTGATAAGTGATGACGAGTAAAGCAAGGCTGGCCAGCGTCATATGGATAACGCGCCAGGTCCGCATAAGCGCGCGCGCTGCTAGCTGACGTTGCACAGATCGCACCAGTTGTGCCCGCTGCCCAAGAGCTTCATTGGCGCGCAGGAAGTCCGCGTGCTCTTCAGCTATTCCACCCGTCTCGTGCTCAGGTACAAATCGTACACCATCGTCGATAGCCCTCAGGCAATATCGTTTGAACTGCTCAGACTTTCCAGCACAGAGCCGCTCTATGGTGTATTCCAGCTCGAGGATACGTTCTTCAAGCGCGCGCACGATGCCAACACCGTTGGAAGCGGCGTCCCGCGCGATAATACGTGCCTGCCATATGTCGAGTAGACGACCAATCACACCGCTGACCACCAGCAGCACCAGGGCCAGCAGTGCGCTGGTAGCTGCATAAGCGCTGGTAAGGCAGGAGAGATTCCTGCAATAATCATGGGTGATTCGAATAAAGTTTTCGTGCAATAGTGCAACGAGCAGGGCAGCGCCACCGAGCCATGTGTGCATCCAGAGCCAGCCCTGCACCTTGCCTGGAAGGCCACGCGTGAAGCGCCGGCGCAATGAGTAGCCGGCAGTAACCAGAACCATGATGAAAGCAGCAATGCCGAAGAGACGCAGCGGGTCATCGAACGGTCCGGGAAACTGGCTAATACGCAGGGTGTAGAGATACCAGGCCAGGATGCCGCCAGAGAGCATAATGGAGCCAATAAGCCAGTACCACCTGGCCCTGGAGGCTGGAGCATGCCAGATGCTGCGCACCTGGTGCCGGGATCGTCTACTGGTAGTAGCCATAAGTTCTTTACCTCACCATCTCATTATTTCGCGCGGCGGCGCAGGATCTCTTCGGTTGAACCAAAAAAGGCGATCGGGTTGACACGGATTGCCGCACCGGTTGGGCAAGCCTGCACACAGGCCTGATTATTGTAACCGGCGCACAGATCACATTTGATAGCAATCTTTTTGCGCAGCTCACCAAATGCGTCGGAGGGCTGCTGGCTCAGTGGACCAGCAGCAGAGACCATCGGCAGCAGGCGACGCCCACGCTCCTTACCTGCCCCCTGCTTAAAGAAGCTGGAGAAGCGTTCCCAGGTTGTGGATGCCACTTCCTCATCCTCGCTATCCAGCGTCATGATTGAGATATTGTCATAAGGACAACGCTCGGCGCAGATGCCACAACCAATACAGCTTTCCGTAATATAGATCTCACCGCCGGGCAGACGCGCGATACCAGCCCTGCTGCACAGCAGGCAGACGGGGTCCTGGCACTGGCGACAGGCCGTGGCGATGCTGATGTTGCCCACAACCATCCCTTTGCGGTTCATACGCGAATGGCCATGCCTGCGCGCGCAAGCCTCTTCACACTCATTGCAATGGATGCACTTATCTAGATCGATGACCAGCACCTCTGTGCCCTCGACAACGCCGCCTCCCACCAGCGAATGTAGCCCGGCCCGTGCCTCGGCATCTGAGATAGGATTGTTCTCTGCCTGCGTGAATTCCAGCGGCTCGAATACTGCGCTATAGGCAGCCAGGGCGGCATCGCGATAGAGCTGGAGGCGCTGGTAGAAGCGTTGCTGCACCTCTGGATAGCGCGCGAAGAGCGCAAGCAGGGATTGGCGCGGCAGCTCCGCGACTCCTGTGCGGGTGATAGCAGTTACAGTAACGGCACGGCGATCACCAAGCATATCCAGCCCTCCAGCGAAGTAGTCACCACCCTGGCGATAGGCAATGATACGCTCATCACTCTTGTCGCGCCCGGTTCCGCTGGTAGTACGGCGTGCCACCTTGACAAAGCCATCCAGCAAGATATGCAGTGTCTCACGAGCTGGCTGCCCGGCAGCATCTTCGGTAAAGAGACGCTCATCGCGATCATAGCGCCTGATACGAGCCTGCTCGGCAAGCCAGTGAATATCGACGCTGGCCACGCCCTCAAAGAGCGCCATTCGCTTGAGAGTAGACTCGATGGAGCGTGAGACATTCAGGCGGTCGAAAAAATCGCGTACAGCCGGCACGATCTCCATCAAACGCTGCATAACCTGTTCAGGCACTTTCAGAACCACTGCCGCGGTCTGAGCGCGCGCGGTCGCGTTACGCTGCCTGCCAGTGAGCATACCGTGCTCGCCCATATATTCGCCTCGCCGCAGCACAGCCACGGGCCACTCACCTCCATCCGGGCCCTGTGTAGAAAGCTCAAAGCGTCCCTCAAGGATAAAGTAGAGGTCACGCCCAAACTCGCCTTCATACAGGACAATCGAACCGGGCAAGAGCGTGAGCATCTTCGACGTGGCTACAAAGTGCAGTAGATAATTATCAGGCACCAGTTGCGGATCGCTAAAGATCGGCTGTTCGCGTAGCCGGCTCAGCAACAACCGAATATCCCAACCAGAAGGCAGATAGTCGAGCACGCGCGTCATATCGACGCTGCCATCCCAGGACACGCCAAGGCGCTGTTTGAGCGAGAGCATCAACAGATCGCGATGATTGTTCACAGGACAGACGGGAACGCATGAACCACACATGACGCATTCGTCGGTGAAGCGGGCGACATGCGGTGCGATATCGTCAGAGATGGTCGCGCGATTCAGGTCGGCAATATTGACCTGTGCGGACAGCGGCACCGGGCAGGCGAGCATGCAACGATCGCAGCCAACGCACATGTCGATCTCGAAGCGCACCTCTTCCGCGCTTAACGGGCGTACATCAGTGCGATGCATCAGCCCTACAAGGGGCTTTGATGGTTGTAGCATATCTTCCTCCTACCGAACGCCGGAACTTAGTGGAGCGCTGCAGCTGGCACAAAAACGCGCCACGTGTGTATTCGCGATACCACATCGAGGACAGGTGATCATGCGCGGAGCGCCGTCCTTCCGCTGAGCCGATGGGGGCTCATATACATAGGCCTGCCCGCCCTCCTTAGCTCTGCTGGCAACAACCGGAACAGTTTCAGGAGAGACCGCTACCTTTTCCGTCACCAGCCAGTTGTCCTGAAGATCGATAAAGAAGACCACGCTGCCACCAAGCAGGATACGATCCCCATGGGTGAGCAGGTATGGGTTATCAATCTTCGCCTCGTTGACAGAGACGCCATTGCTACTGCCCAGATCCCGCACATAGAAGCCTTCGGGACCGGGCACGATCTCGGCATGGCGACGCGAGACAACAACGTCAGCCAGCTCGATATCATTCTGCTTATCGCGTCCCAATATCACGCGCCGGCCCTGGCGCAGCCGGTAGACCAGAGGGGGACGCTTGCCATGAGAATCGAGCGCGCCAGTCAGCACCACCAGTCCTGGTGAGCGCTCGAACAACGCTACTATGGTAGGGGGCAATGGAGTGGACGCGCCCGGCAATAGCAGCGAGCCGTCAGTATCGAGCAGAGGTTGTCCATGCGGTGCCACTGGTGGCTCGCTGTTCAGCTCTTGCAGGCGTGAGACACCGGCCAGCGAAGGACTGCTGCCTGAATGCCGTTGAGTGCGCAGCACAAACCTGAACCGGATCAGTTTACCGAAGCGCACCTGATCGCCATCCTGAAGGGTATATGCTCTGCTCGGCTCCAGCCTGATATCGTTGATGAATGTCCCATTGGCGCTGCCCAGATCCCGCAGCACATATTGTCCATCGACATAGCTAATGCCGGCATGGAGGCGCGACACTGCGCCTTGATCGATCAGCAGATGCACTCCGGGTTGGCGGCCGATCAACACTGGAGCGCGGCCTAGCCGTGTTTCCGCCAGGTTCAGGCCAGTCACACGGTCTGGTTCGTGCACCAGCAGCGCTTCTAAAGGCACTCGCTTTTTGATGATGATTGGTGCTACCTCAATGGTTGGTTCGGGCGTTGCTTGCTCGCGTACGCCAGGATGGGAAACGCTCCGGGCGGATCTGGCATCCAGGCGGCTCGCGCCCAGCAGCGCAGGAGGCACACCCTGAAGATCAAGCCAGTCATTAAGCTTAAAATCGCTCGCGAAGAGGCGCCCGGCAATCGGCGTCAGATCGACGCGGTGATCGATAGCGCGCTTCAAATCCAACACCTGGCCCCGATTGCCCAGGGCAAGTGCTCCTACCGCAGCGCCATCCTTGAGCAGCACCTTTCGATAGCTGCGCGGCTCTGGATCGGCCACCAGTTCCTGGTAGCCAGCACCAGGCGCGTGCGTGATGCCAACGGCGGCAAAGTCCAGGCCATACAGAAACGTTGCGTTATAGAATGTGCTGGCACTGAAGGGGCGTTCCGGGTCAAGCAGGCCAAGCATGCTATAGGCGGCTGCACGAGCCTGCTGGATAGCGGGATACCACTGGCCAACAGCGCGGGTGCGGCGCGTCAGGGGATGGGTTGTTTCCAGCACATCTCCTGCCGCATAGACACCCGGCACGGTGGTACGCATCGCCTCGTCAACGCGCACACCAATGCCACAGGAGATACCGCTGGCCTGGATAAATTTAATATCTGGCTGGATACCAATGGCGATAATCACCATTTCACAGGGGACGCGCCGATCATGGCTGGTAGTCACTCCGTTGACACGTCCTCCTTTCCCGCTGATCTCGGCAATCTCCTCCTCCAGATAAACAGTAACGCCATCACGCTGCTCCTGCAGGAGCACAAGATCAGAGGCAGTGGCATCGAGCACTTCTGACCAGAGGGTGCGGCGGCGCACCAGATGGGTGACTTCGAGGCCACGATGACGCAGCGTTTCGATGGTTTCCAGGGCAAGCGTGCCACCACCACTGACAACAACATGCCGGACATGGCCGAGATGCTGCAGTACCTTCTGATAATCGGCCACGCTGCGCAGGGTATATACACCTTCGAGGTCCTGGCCAGGGCAGTTCAGTGTACTGGCCCGCGCGCCATTCGCCAGCAGTAGGTGCTGATAGCCGATCTGCTTACCGCTCTGCAACTGGACGAAACGCTGCCCGGGCTGGATGCCTACCACTCGATCAGATACAAAATAGATGTTGTGATTCTGATAGAAGCTGGCTGGTCTGGCCCACAGCTTTTCCTCACGCAGGCGACCGGATAGATAGTCTTTGAGGGCCGGGCGATAGTAGACAGGAAAAGGATCATCGGCTATGACGGCAATGGTAGCGGATGGGTCTTCAGCGCGCAGCGTTTCCGCGGCGGTTACGCCAGCGATACCATTACCAATGATCAGATATGAGATGTGCTTAGCCATATGTTATGTTCTCCGTGGTGACCCTTTTCCAGTTCTTGTATCCGTGGTACCCCGCATTCAGGCAGTTGTAATGGTGCCATCGGGCTGGACGTTAATTTTGACGGCGGCCAGAGGACTGGTCGCGGGACCCTGCACTACGGCGGCATCTTTAGCCGGGTCGAAAATGGATCCATGGCAGGGACAGTCCAGCAGGTGAGTGCCCTGATTGTAGCTGACAGCGCAGGCGGCGTGCGTGCAGGTTGAATCAAAAGCAACGAATTTATCATCGGGCAGATGAATCAGCAGCCCTGGATTCTGCTGATCAGCAATGGGAAATGATTTAGCGCTGTTCAGCGGCACATCATTGGCGCGTGCCAGTACTCTATTGCCCGCTGGGGACGGTGTCGCGGCTGGCTTCTGGGTTGCCTTCGCTTGCGGAGAAGGTGTCGCGGCTGGTTTCTGGGTAGGCTGCGCGGCGGCAGGTGGTGTGCCTCCCTGCGACATTACATTGCGCCCGATCAGAACGACAGCGGCAACCACAGCCACAGCGCTAGCTCCCAGACCCGCCACCACAAAGGAACGGCGCGATACCTTTTGGCCTGATCCCGTCTCTTGAGCCGCGTGCTGTACAGGCTCCCCAGGACCTAACGGATCAGAAGTTGCCGGTACCAGCGGACCAGGCATCGTATAAGATCTGGTCGGTCGTTCTCCAAGCGCGACCGCCTGATAGTAGGCTTCCGCCAGAGCCATTGGAGATTGAAAGCGTGCAGACGGTTCCTTCGCCAGGGCACGTCCAATGACCTGGTCCAGTTCGGCGGGCAAGCCGGGGCGCCAGGTAGCCAGAGGTGGCACCTGGGCAGAAAGATGCTGTTGGGCAACCATTTCTGGCGTCTTGCCATTGAAGGGAGGATAGCCGGTCAACATGCGATAGAGCACCGCTCCCAGCGCATACACATCAGTCGCGACCTCAGGCGGCCTGTTCAGTAATGATTCGGGAGCACTGGACTCGCTGCTACCATCGTAAACGGGGCCTTGCTGCTTACCGTGTGCAATCTCGGCCAAT